>JAJDEK010000027.1 GCA_029259875.1 Planctomycetaceae bacterium | reverse complement strand
ATAATTCTTAAAAGTCGACAATACCTCATCTGAAAAATGAGGCAAAGCGATCTTTTCTGCTGCAGAAAGCTGTTTTGCAAAAAAGTGTATTAATTCCGGAATATCATCAGCACGATCACGTAAAGGTGGTAAATCGATCGGAATGACATTGAGACGATAGTATAAATCCTCACGAAACCGCCCTGCTTCAATTTCATCCAGCAGATTTCGATTCGTTGCTGCCACAATTCGACAGTCTACTTGAATCGAACGCGTATCTCCCACGCGTTCAAATTCGTGCTCCTGCAGCACTCGCAATAATTTCACCTGTAGCGTGAAACTGACGGAATTGATTTCATCCAAAAAGATCGTTCCACCGTGTGCTGCCTCGAAACGACCTGTCCGATTTTCTACCGCGCTGGTGAAGGCACCTTTAATATGCCCGAATAGCTCACTTTCCAGTAGATTTTCACTCAATGCGCCACAGTTCACCCGTATGAAAGGGCCCGTAGCGCGGGGGCTTAGCTCGTGAACTGCTCTGGCAATGAGTTCTTTTCCCGTACCAGTTTCACCCGTTAGTAATACAGTAGATGACGTACTGGCAGCACGACGGGTCAAACGATATACGTTCCGCATAGCCGGACTATTGCCGACCATGTCTTCTAAAATGGGGCGATCGTCTTCCATTCTTTGTATCGGAAAATCCTATGTATTCGCAGGGAAACAATTTAGAGCACCCACTCACCGAGCAAATGTGTGAGAGACTAAGTCTTTGAGGTCAGTTTATTTAGCTAAAATTTGACTGAGTCCCTGCTAATCTAGCATGAAAACATTGCACCTACATGCACAAAAAGGTGGCGAACGCACTACTATGATATTCTGTCACCTGGGACTTAGGAAGAGGCAGACTTATATTTTTTGATAATCAATGACCAATGCCTACTTTATTCGTAATATCTGGTTCAGACTGCAAGTAAAATCAGCAAAACAGCTTACTATTGAGGCGACCCACTTATTTCAGAGCCAAAAGCGATGTGCATCTCTGCAGGGACAGGATGGTTTTGTTCATTGACCAATACGACTTTAGGCTGATGCTTACGAGACTTTTTCAGTTTATATTCCGCATAGCTGGCAATGATCACCAAGTCTTGGGGCTGCACCAGATGCGCGGCAGCACCATTGATACAAATCACACCTGAACCAGATTCACCTGAAATCGCATATGTAGTCAGTCGAGTTCCTGAAGTGATGTTATAAATTTGCACCTGCTCATACTCAACAATGTCAGCAGCTTCCATTAGATCTTGATCAATGGTGACACTGCCATTGTATTCCAGATTCGCCTCTGTAACGGTAGCGCGGTGAATTTTTGATTTGAGTAAAACGCGTTTCATCATTCAAAACCTGAAAGAAGATTGACTTCTTTATAACTGTTTAAGCAGACTCTTCGACTAGAATTATCGGCGTATACTAACCAGAGGCCTTATCAACAAGCAAGAATATATTCATTTGATCACATTCTGCCAGTTTAAGTCTGTAGAGGCGCAATTTCCGAGAACTGGCCTTCATCGGTAGTAGACTCCGGTTCGAATTCCTTTTCCTCAATTCTACGATCCCATGGTTCATCAGGGCTCGCTCCCATAAACCTTGCATATAAGTAATAATAGGTTGGAATTAAGAATAGAACCAGACCTGTTGCCAATATCAACCCGAAAATGAGACTGGTTGCCATCGGAATCAGGATCTGCGCCTGAAACGAAGTCTCTTTCAGAATCGGAGCTAGCCCAACAATTGTCGTCATTGATGTCAATAATACAGGTCGAAATCGGCGACGCCCCGCATCAAGTAATGCCTCTTTTAAAGGAAGCCCATCTGCAATGCGATGATTGATGAAATCGATTAGCACAATCGAATCGTTGACCACGACACCTGTCAAAGCAACCAAGCCGAATAATGAAAATAGTGTCAGTTCCATCCCCAGAACTGCATGACCAAACACAGCGCCGATCACACCAAAGGGAATGATTCCAAGCACAATTAATGGTTGAACATAAGAACGAAACTCGACTGTCAATAACGCAAACATCGAAGCTAAAGCGATGAGTAAACCGACGACCAAACTATTAACCGATTCATCCGTCTGTTCTTGTTGGCCTTCCCAGCGTACTCGGACATCAGGATACTTAGTCATTAACTGATCCATAAAGCCTCCTGGCTTTTTCAATGCACCTACGATTTCGCTTGCATTCCCTTTCTTTTCATTCAAATCTGAAGACACAGTGATAGAGCGCTGCTGATCAATACGATTGATCTCCGAGTACCCCCGTTTTACAGTCACCTCAGCCAATTCCGTTAAAGGTCGCTCCGCGCCGTCACCAGTACGAATGCGAATGTCATCAAAGCCCATCAGCGAACGTCTTTCCTCTTCCGGATAACGCACCATAAGTTTGACTTCATGGCGTCCTCGTTGCAGCCGCATCACCTCTTCACCGTAATAGGTTGCGCGTACGGTCTCTGCCACATCCGCTAACGGAACTCCCATGGCGCGCGCTTTGTCTTTAATTTTAATCTGGAACTCCCACTTTCCGGGACTGGAGTCGTCATTTATATCTTTGACACCTGGATATTTTGCAAGTTCCTGTTTAGCTTCTTCTACTGCCGCTTCCAATTCATCCAGATGTTCCCCATTCGCCAATAGCTTAAATTCAATCGGTTTGCCGCCTGGTCCCATAGTGGGAGATTTAAAAGTAAGACGATCCACTCCAGGAACTTCACCAACTTTTTCTCTCCAGAGTTCGAGAATCTCTTCACTACCAAGTGTCCGTTCTTCGGCTTCAACAATCTCAACGCTGACCTTACCAACATGACTACCTTCAACTGATCCACCAACGCCACCACCTGACTCATCCCGCGTTCCAAAACCCACATTTCTACGGACTAACTTGATTAGGGAATTTCCATGTTCCTTTTTGTAGTCCTGATTCAGTTCTTCAAAGGCCTTTTGAATATGAAGTGTTGCGCCCCCGGTAATGGCTTGAGGAGTTCCATCCGGAAATTCGACAGTCGCTTCAATCATCCGATAATCGGTTTTCGGAAAGATATTAAATGGTGCAAAACCTCCCATTATCAATCCAGCAGACATTAACATCAGCGCCCCTGCTACCGCCAAAGCCGAAGAAGGGTAATTCAATGCGGACCTTAAAAGAGGTAAATAACAGCGATCGATGAACCAATTCAACTTCTGTCCTACAAAACCAATCTTCTTTTCTGTACTTAGTTTTCCATGTGCCAAATGGCAGGGAAGAATAAAAATACTTTCCAACAGCGAAATCAATAACATCGCGATTACAGCAATCGGCATCACGGCAATAAATTTCCCCATGATCCCAGAAACAAATAATAAAGGCATAAACGCGATTACGGTTGTTGTGACAGAGGCACAAACCGAAGGTAACACTTCAGTGGCACCATCAATGGCAGCCTTGAGTATTGATTTGCCCATCTGACGATGCTCATAGATATTTTCCCCGACAACAATCGCATCATCAACGACAATCCCCAATGCCATCAAAAACGCAAACATGGAAAGCATATTCAATGTCTGTCCGGTATAGAAAAGCACGATACACGCGCCAAACATCGAAATCGGAATCCCCAAAGCAACCCAAAAAGCCAGACGAAATTCCAGAAAGATGGCCAGAGTAATGAAAACCAGAATCAACCCCTGCACTCCATTTCGAGTCAATAACTGCATACGATCACGCACATCAACCGACTGATCTTTCCACAGTTTCAATGAATAACCCGGAGGCAGATTCGCTGTTTTCGCATAGTCGCGAACTTCTTCTACAATGGCCAGCAGGTCTTCTTGAGCAGTTCGTTCGACTGCGACAGACAAGGCTGGTTTTCCATTGATTTCGCTGATCATCGTCGTATCAGCAAACTCATCTTGAACACGCCCCAAGTCGCCAACAGTTAATACAACCCCTCCCTCTTCTGTCACCAGGGGTATCTTCTCAATTTCACTACCTATCAGGTGTTTATTCTTCCCACGCAGCAATAATACTTGTGAATCGGTAATCAACTTCCCGCCCGGTAGTTCCAGGTTTTCTCTGCGAACGGTTCTCGCCACATCCTGCAAGGTGAGACCATATTTCCTGAGTGTGGCTTCAGGAATTTCGATATCAATTTGATAATCGCGGGCCCCTGCAATATTTGCCTGAGACACTGTCTTTAATTGCAGCAGTTCGTCTCGAATTCGTTCAGTGACAGATCGCAGTTCCCACCCACTGTCCTCATCTCCGTTATCAGGGCCAATAACCGCAATTTCGATCGCTACTTGCCTGAATGTAACCTGTTGGATCTCTGGATCTTCAGCCAATTCTGGAAAACTGGGAATACGATCGATCTCAGATCGCACCTCGTTTAATACTTTCTGCACATCGGGCACATCAGCCCGTAATTCCAACACGATTGATCCTGAACCCTCATTGGCAATCGAGGTCATCTTTTTGATACCATCAATCGAGCGGACGGCTTCTTCCATTTTCTGGCAGATGCCTTCCTCAACTTCATCAGGGCTCGCCCCCGGATAGGGAACTGATACGAGAATAATTTCCAGCTCAAACTCCGGAAAAACTTCCCGTCGCATGAACATGAGAGAGACAAGACCGACTCCCAGAACGGTTACCATCAAAGTGTTCATTGCAGGCGAGTTATTGATCGCCCACTTGATGATCGACCTCATTCAACCTCTCCTTTGCGCACCAACATTCCTTCATTCGCAACACTAAGCGGGGATATGACAACGTGGTCTCCTGGTTTCAGTCCGGAAGCCCCAAATTCAACCAACAACTGGTTAGCACTTGTGTCCACAACACGGATCTTTTCGGCATGCAGTTTTCCCTCTCTGACAACCCAAACTAAATTGCCAGGGCGAATTGCTGTTTCAGGAATTTTCAATAAAGAAACATTTCCTTTAAGGGGAATTTCAATAGAAACATACATGCCACGTGTTAAGGGAGGTGCCCCCACAATCTGACTTGTTGGCTGGCCATTCACCAATATTTGGGATGGTTTGGGATCTGAAACCACAATACGACAGGGAACCGTTCTTGTTTTCTCATCCAGGCCAATACCATCATAGCGGGAGAGTTTGCCTTTCCAAATAAACTCCCTCCCCCCCAATTCATAGGACACATTGACAGGAAGCTGAGGAAGTTGATAACCCAAATCATGCCGATTACCTTGAGCTACCCCTGAGAGTGACTGGCCTTTTTTTGCGGTTTGAGCAGCATGCTGCCAGAGTTGGTATAATTCTTCCATTCGCAGGTTCGAACGTACTTCTACAGCAGAAGTGTCTTCAATCGTGACCAGTGGATCTCCTACTTTAACGTAGCCATCTTTTTCAACAGTGTCTTCCACAATCACACCATCAATGGGAGAATAAATGTGCGTGCGACTCAGATCCAGCTTGGCTCTGGAGAGTTGGACTCCAACCAGATCACGCGCATGTACCATTCGCTTGCGACGTGATTTAAGCAGGTCCGTTCCATTGGTTAATTTTTGCAGAGAGTTACGAGCTGAAAGTTCGGTGCGTTTGGCGTCATCATATTCAGAGTCTGAAACAACATTTTTAGTACGTAATTTTTCTACACGGTTCAAATGGGTTTTCTGCAGACGAACCTCTTCATGCGCTAAGTCGGTCATCGCTTTTTCATTATCGATTTCGACTTCTAACTCATCTATGACGTCTTGTGCCTGGGCAAATTCCTGGGTAAGACGTTTCACTTCCAATTCATAGTTCTCAGGATCGATTTGAATTAATAGATTTTGATTACCTGGATCTTGTCGTTCCCGATCGGTTGCCTTTCGAACAATATTTCCGACTTTACAACCATTCTGGGTGTAAATCACTTTTCCAGAAACCTCAGCAGCAAGTTTGACCTCTCTTGAGGGAACAACAACCCCGTCAACGGTAATCGTGATCCCGGTATCAGAGAAATCTATGGTTTCGGTCGAAACCAAAGGCGCCAAACTGACTAACGATTTTTCACTCTTCTCAGGCTCTTTTTTCATAGCCATCAGGACCATGAGAC
Organism: Planctomycetaceae bacterium; assembly: GCA_029259875.1. Classification (GTDB taxonomy): domain Bacteria; phylum Planctomycetota; class Planctomycetia; order Planctomycetales; family Planctomycetaceae; genus Gimesia. Next base: position 2,989 of record JAJDEK010000027.1, on the reverse strand, counting down.
TTCCCCCACCAAGAGCAATAATGAAAACCGGTAGCAGAATGTGCTTGATCTTATTGAATAAACTTCTTGATTTTTGTGTTTTCAAATCTGACATGACCATTTTCTATACTGAAACGTGCCACAACGGTAATTGACGGATCCAGTCAATTTGTGAATTAATAATTGGATTTGTATAATTCCGAACAGGACGATCCAAAGGCGAATGCTTCTAAATAACCTGCTAAGCTCTCATAAAAATTATTCTTGGAGATCATCTTTAATACTTAGTTACTCTATTATGTTTTGATAAGATTCAGATTCTATGAACGGGTGAAGAAGATTCCATTTCAGACAAAGCCAGTTCCTGCTTCAAATTTTTGATTGCAGCCAGTGAAAATTGGAGAATGTGTTCGATCAATCGTTTGACATCGTAATGCACTATTTTTTCTTCATTACCCAACATCAACGTCACCAGACTTTCAGAGACGCGGTAGAATTGGCATTGAGCGGCAATACTGAAAACACACTGCATACGACGATACTCAGGTACTTCTTCCCCCAGCATCTCCTGCAAGATGGAATCTGCAATGTTTACAAACGGGCGAAACAATTCCTGAACAAGATGCTCGCAAGCCTTGGTCGGCTCTAATACCTCACGCATTATCAAATGGTTGCTCCAGGAATCTGTTCCCAACATTCGCATCACCAATGTAGTGACCCAGTCCCGTAGTTTTTGTTCGGGTGGAGTCTCAGACGACCATTCCGGAAGAGGCGCACGAGAAACCCCCATCTCTTTTGCCAGACGAACCACTTCCAGATAAAGCTGCTCTTTATCGCCAAAGTAATAATTCACACTCGCCAGATTCACATCAGCTTTCTGGCAAATTTCGCGCACCGTTGCTTTTTCAAACCCCTTTTCTGAAAAAACAGGTCCAGCAACTTCCAGCAATCGGTCACGGACATTAAACGACGACATATAATCAATTCCATCTCTTTGTAGCGCATAAGAGCAAACTTGACCACACAATCCAAATCAATGAATGGCGATATTTAAAACACTGTTTCAAACAATTGTATTAAACAAGCGTTTAAAATCAATTACAATTTCAGACAAAATAACATAAATCACATCAATACATAGATATATGACGATTTACCAGGGAACAAATGACAGGAAAAGAGCTAGACAGTCTGGGTTCGTATTTCGGGAACGAATATTAAACAAAAAGCGTCAATTCTTGAGATTTAGCCAGTCAGTCGTTCCGGGCCATCTTCTCGAATGGCAAAACGTTGAAATCCACTCTCGTCCAGGCGTTGCCTTAAGAGTTCTTTCCAGAGCGGTTCTGGCAGGCCATTTAGCACACCATATAAGACTGTGCCAATCGTAAGACTCGCGACTTCGACTACACTCATCGGCAGCGAAAACTGCTTCAGGTCTGCGAAGATCTCATCAACACTGCAATATTCACCGAATTTATGACCACGGTACATAAACTCAACGCCAGAGAAGTCCTTGCTCCATTCATAATCGAATGGACCAAACTCCTTCCTGCGGTGAAGAACCCAAAAACAGGTTCCGTCAAAGCGAATACTGTGTGTATCTCTCAAAACCTTTAATCCTGCGTCAAATTTGATGATTCTGAGTGTGATTGATAAATGACCCTATTGTTCCAAGAGAAGAACCAAATCGAACGATCAATCATACGTAATCTACTCACCTTTGCGAAGTCCGTTTTATGAACCTCAACTTCACTTTCGCTGTCCATAAAACCTCTAATTCGAACATAGCCAATGAGGAACCTAGCAATATCCGACAAAAAACGACGATCATAAGTCGATAAGTCATCAGAACTTGCTATTATTAATCTCACATTCCAAAAACGTAGTATGTTTTTAAATACTCCAAGATCTATGAAACAAACTGAACCATACAAGGTCGCGCTCGACATTGTCCGTAAATTGCGTAACGCAGGTTTTCAAGCCCTCTGGGCAGGAGGCTGTGTTCGTGATCTGCTGCTGGAAAAAAAACCACAGGACTACGATGTCGCAACAAATGCACTACCAGATGAGGTTCGCAATTTGTTTGGGAAACGGCGTACATTAGCCGTAGGTGCCAGCTTTGGTGTGATCATCGTCCGTGGTCCTCAGCCAGAATGTGATGTTGAAGTTGCTACTTTCCGTAGTGAAGGCCCCTATCTTGATGGTCGACGCCCTGAACATGTAACATTTACGACAGCCGAAGAAGATGCCCACCGTCGCGATTTTACCATCAACGGTATGTTTTATGATCCCATCTCCGAGTCGGTCTATGATTATGTGGGAGGGCAATCCGACCTTAAGCAACAACTGATTCGCGCGATTGGAAATCCGCTTAAACGAATGCAGGAAGACAAACTGCGGCTGCTCCGCGCGATTCGCTTTGCCTCCACACTCCAGTTTCGCCTGGACCAGATCACGTTTGAAGCCATTCAAACAATGGCAAGTGAAATTTGTGTCGTGAGCCCTGAACGCATTTCCGCTGAATTACGAAAAATGCTAGTCTACCCAAACCGTAGCTATGCCATTGAACTTGTTCAGAGTTCTGGATTGTTGAAATCAATCATCCCTGAATTGGCTCCTTTGTTCGACGAAACAGAAAAACAACCCTTGTGGGATCAGACACTCCTTCGTCTGAAGAAACTGACGATCACCAACTTTGAGACGGCATTCGCGACATTATTACTGGATGTGCCCGGCAAAAATCCATCAGCTCAACTCGACCAGATTCATCAAATCTGCAAACGACTTCGCTTTTCCAATCATGAACTCACCCTGATTCATTGGTTAATTCAGCATCGAAATAGCCTGCAAGGTGCGCCATCATTCAAACTTTCACGACTCAAACGGCTATTGGCTCATAAAAATTGCCTCTACTTGTTTGAACTGGTCAATGCGGATCTCACTTCCCAAAAACAACCTCTGGATGACCTTGAATTTTGTCGTCAGTATCGAGATCATACACCCACTGAAA
>JAJDEK010000260.1 GCA_029259875.1 Planctomycetaceae bacterium | reverse complement strand
GAGCATGTTTGTTTCATAAGATTCCGTCGACAATGTGGTGGATGTAAAAGTCTATTCACTTCATTAAAGCGATTTAGTGGAACCAGTGTTTCTCCAAACAATATCGTGATCAACAACATCACTTACATGTGTATGTGTATAGAGAAAACAGAAAGTGGTTCTATATCAGTATTCAAGGTAGGATAATATTGAGAAAGACGAGGTCTCTCTGCAAGGCTGTAAGTCATTATATATCGGATAGATAAGTGAATGTTTCTCAGGCCGGTGCTTTCCAATTTTGTTTAAGGAGTACCGCTGCTACATTATAGTTGTTCCAGACCGAAAAAGTACACAACCAGTTTGGATCCCCTCGGTAAAATCTTCCTCTTTCACTGTTGTTCGTTACCGCAACCGACAATATCCGGCCATTGCAGAAAATGATTAAAAATAGGGTAAAAATTACAATGCCTTGCAAAAAAGTTACCAAAATGGTTTCGAGCAGAGCGGATTGTAAAAGGTTCCAGAGAAAATTCTATTTACAAAGAATTCTCTTTAATGTATTTACGCATTCTCGCGAATAATTCGCAAAATAATTTGTTATTGTGGTACGCAAGGTGCATGTTTTTTAGATTACCTGTCCCAAATAGGATTTCGATCCTGTTTCTTTAGAATAGTTACTTCTAGGTACGGAACCGACAAATCACACCAATCAATGCAAATGGTCAGGAAGACCGAAGCTTGATCCCCGTTTAATGTATCCAATAAATCCAACAGTTTGTTGGCAAAACGACCTTAAAGGCATGGAAGCCGCATAGTGAAGCTATTTTCACAGACATCGCCTGTTGACGCGTTCAATTGGGCTGTGAATTTTCGAACTGTCGAAGCTCTTCAGATTAAGAGATCGTCTAAGCAGTTTGTGGCTCATGTGGAGGTTGAAATTCAAGCTCCTTGCTCTGCTTCTCTGCAATCGACAACCAGTCAGGTTGTCTGCTCTCTTCCAGGAAACGTTTCTGTTTCTCAACGGGAGCATAGAGTTTATACCCCTTTATCTGATTCAGTAACGCGTAGTGCGTTTCAACCAACCTTTTTGAGGAGTTGGTAGATGAAGTTTGCGACGACAGTAGTATTAACATCATTATTATTTTCCAGTTCAGCCTATGCGGAAACTCCCAAGGGAGTGCTCTTAGACTTTACTGCGACATGGTGTGGTCCTTGTCAAAAAATGAGTCCGTTGATTTCGCGTCTCAAGCGGGAGGGTTACCCGATCAGAAAAGTCGACGTTGATCAAGAACCAGCTCTGGCGAAACGTTTTAATGTTTCCAGCATTCCTGCTTTTGTGTTGGTTGTCGAAGGAAAGGAAGTAGCACGGTCTGTTGGTTCAACAACCGAGAGTAATCTAAGACGGATGCTGGCACGCATTCCTGCAGCGAAATCACAGCGGCCTCCCGTTCCCAATAAAAATGACGATGTGATATTCGTCTCGAATGATCAAAAAGGGAGCCCGACGAAAAAGGGTTCGATCCAATTAGCACAGCATAAAACCGAACCAAAAAAGAAATCTCGTGGGTTCAATATTCCATTCTTTGGAAAATCGAAAAAAGCAGATGAATCAGTGTCTTTAGAAGAACAAGAACCCGTGATTCGCGCTCAATTTGGTGATTCTACCAGCGATCAGATGTCAGAAACGCCTCAACAGCAGGTTGTTAATGACTGGCGTAAGAGCGCGGTTCGTATTCGGGTCAAGGATAAAAAAGGCCTCGATTTAGGATCAGGTACGATCATTCATAGTGCGGTCGGACGTACCTTGATTGTGACATGCAGTCATATTTTCAGTGAATTGCGCGATGATTCGTTGATTGAAGTCGATGTCTTTCAAGGTGACAAACACGAAACTTATGTTGGTACATTAATCCGCTACGATTTGGAAGCAGATGTCGGACTGATTTCAATTCCGACTTCAGGTACGTTTTCTTCCGCAAAAGTTGCCGGGATTGCACACCAGGTTAAGAAGGGGGACGTTGTTGCCAGTATTGGTTGTAATGGTGGTGAACTTCCCACGTTGGAAAAAATTCAAGTGACGGCTCTTAACCGCTTTTTAGGGCCAGACAATATCGAATGTACGGGGATGCCCGTTCAAGGACGCTCTGGTGGTGGATTGTTTGATCGGTCTGGCCAACTAGTGGGTGTTTGCTTTGCCGTAGATAAAGAAGACCAACGCGGGCTTTATGCCGGTTTGCCTGTTATTCACAAATTGCTGGATAATTCAAAATTGACGGCTCTCTACAAGGAAACAGAATTTAAACAAGCTCCGCCTGAAACTAAAATGAAGGCAGAAGAACCCAATCAAGAATTACTTGCTGAATTTCTAGAGCGTGCGATGCCAACTCAGTCGGTGGCCGCGCCAACAACAGGAAATCACGATCTTTCTCAATTGCAGGCGGCTTTAGAGCAAGCAGGGGAATCGGAAGTGGTTTGTATCATTCGTCCCTTAAACAAGCCTAAGTCGGCGAGCCGTGTGGTCATCATCAACAAAGCCAGTTCAAAATTTGTTTCGTATCTGTCGGGCGAAGTGAGCAATCAACCACAGCCGACATCAGCACATTTTAAGCCAGATGAATTGGTTTCCCGCGAGTCGCATATGCAAAATAAACGCATGGCCCGCAGTTTGCCGCGTGCTAAAAGTATGAGTCACACACGGAAGGTTTCTCAGTCGGAAGAGCTTGATTTTCGTCATCCTTCTTCGTTCACTCAAACTACGAAGAAAGCCACTGTTACGAATCAGCAACGCAGAGAAAAAATTCAGCAGGTCGAAAATCAGCTTCAGCGTTACCGCCGTTCCGCTCAATCTCGACGCTAAATTCGTAGTATAAGCTGTTTCTGTTACGTCGCTCACAATAATAATCCAGCCTGAGAAGAATACTTCTTTTTAGGCTGGATTTTTTTGTTTTCTGCTTTCAGGCTTCTGTTGCGCTATCCTGAGCCTTTAGAATAAACAGACTGTTGATGGTATCAGCAGATATTTTTCTACGGTTCCTTCCCGTTGCCTGCCACCAGGAGATTCCACGTGAACATATTGCAGAAACTAGTGACTTATTTGAGTCTGGTTTTGTTTTCAACAACTTCAGTATCGGCTGAGGATCTGAAGTTACAACTGCGTTATCAGCAAGAGACAAGCAAAGATTCCGGACGCTATCATCGTTTGCAGCGTTCTGAAAACTGGAATCCCAAAGAAACCGCGATTATTGTCTGCGATGTCTGGGACTATCATCATTGTTTTAATGCAGTCAAACGGCTGGAAGAGTTTGCACCACGACTCGACAATTTATTGAAAACGGCCCGTGACCAAGGCGTCACAATTATTCATGCTCCCAGCGATTGTATGGACGCCTACAAAGGGCATTCGGCACGTCTGCGAGCGATGCAAGCTCCCAAGGCAGGGGGCCAACCTGAAGGCATCAAAAACTGGTGTTCGCGGATTCCCAGTGAAGAACAAGCCGTTTATCCTGTCGATCAATCAGATGGAGGCGAAGATGATGACCACGAAGAACATGCGGCCTGGGCAAAGAAACTAGCATCACTAGGTCGTAATCCGGCAGGGCCGTGGAAAAGTCAGTCCGCTCTCATCACAATTGATGGCAACAAAGATTTTATTAGTGACAAAGGGGATGAAGTTTGGAATATTCTCAACAGCCGGGGCATAAACAATGTGATTCTCACGGGCGTGCACACCAACATGTGTGTGTTGGGGCGACCCTTTGGCTTACGTCAAATGGCAAAAAATGGAAAGAATGTAGTTCTCGTTCGTGACATGACCGACACCATGTATAATCCGAAGAGCTGGCCTTATGTCAGTCATTATACTGGCAATGATTTGATTATTTCGCATATCGAAAAATTTGTCTGTCCAACGATCACCAGCGATCAATTCTTAGGCGGCAAATCTTTTGTGTTCAAAAAGGACAATCGACCACACTTAGTCATCATGATGGCGGAAGCCGAATATGAAACGAACCAAACGTTACCCGAGT
>JAJDEK010000259.1 GCA_029259875.1 Planctomycetaceae bacterium | reverse complement strand
AATATTCATTGCGGGAAATACTGGAAAAACTTGCCCCTCAGGTTGGTTTTGAATTTGAAGTCATTGTTTTAAATGTCCAAGTTGCTGCTTTAATGCACGTTCCTCTGGTCAAACGCAGACTGACAGTTCCTAACGACATTGACTGGGTCATGCTACCTGGTATGTGTAAAGGTGATCTTCAGATTCTCATAGATCACTTCGGAATTCCGTTCAAAAGGGGGCCGAAAGATCACTTCGACCTACCAGAATATTTTGGTCAAGAGGGGAAACCGCCTAAGGATCTATCTCAATTCGATATCGAAATCTTAGCCGAAATCAATCATGCCCCACTTATGTCGAATGCAGAAATCCTTCAGCAAGCAGAGCATTATCGTCAAAACGGAGCTAACCTGATCGATGTGGGTTGTATCCCCGGGGAAAGTACAAAGCGAGCAGGGGAGATCGTGCGGATGTTGGTGGCTGCAGGACACCGGGTCTCCATTGACAGTTTTGACCGAGCTGAAGTGGAAGCGGCGGTCAACAATGGAGCCGAACTCATCCTTAGTTGCAATCATACAAATATCGACTGGGTCTCAAAACTGGGAACTGAAGTAGTCGCGATCCCGGATATACCCAGCGATTTTGATTCCCTGTGCACTATCGTCGATCAACTGGTTCGATCTGATACTCGGTTTCGAATTGATCCGATTCTAGAACCGATCGGGTTTGGTTTCACGACATCTTTGGAACGTTACTACAAAGCACGAAGAGAATTTCCCGATTTTGAAATCATGATGGGAATCGGAAATCTTACCGAACTGACAGAAGTAGACACGGCAGGAATCAATGTTCTACTCGCCGCACTTTGTCAGGAACTTAAAATCCATAGTGTTTTAGCAACGGAAGTCATTAACTGGGCATGCAGCGCCATCCGAGAATTTGACTATGCCAGACGTCTCGTAAAATATGCAATCGACAACAAAAGTCTACCCAAACACATTCATTACCAGCTTGTTATGTTGCGAGATGCCAAGCTCAATGAAAGAGGATCAGACGCCTTAAATAATCTTGCACAAAATATCCGTGATCCAAATTACCGTATCTTTGCCGAAGAGAACGAATTACACGTCATGAATCGTGACGGATACTGGAAAGGGACTGACCCTTATGAGATATTTGATCAATTTCTAGAGGCCAATCCCAAAGGGTTAGATGCCTCACATGCGTTTTACCTGGGTTACGAAATGTGTAAAGCAGTCACTGCTTTGACATTGGGGAAGCAATATCAACAAGATCAGCCATTAAACTGGGGGTTTCTGTCTCAAGAAGAAGTCAGTGCAAATGAACGAAGACGCCAACAGGGTGAAGAGCCACAATGTGGACCTCGCTGATGATTCCTTAACTACCTGACTCTTGTTATACTAGGCTCTTCCATTATAGCTCGCTTCAGTGCGATCGCATCACGTTGTTTACAGTGAATCATGATAAAGTAATGTCGGGAAACATATCTCAGGATTTCTCTCATCAATCCCAAGAGCAGGGAGGGCATGCAGCGAGCCAACTTCCTCTGGTGGAAGAACTCACTCCTTGTCCTGAGATAGAACAGCTCTTTCTTGAATTTGCAGGTGATGACAGCCTCTTAGTTTTGGAAAGTGCACGTCAGACATCATCACAGGGACAGTTCTCCTATTTGATGTGTAACCCACTTACCCGCGTGCAAATCCAAAATGCTCAGTTTGCTTCTGATCCTTTTGAATCATTCCGAGATATTCACGAACGCAATTTTGTGGAATCTATTCCTGGACTCCCTCCGTTTCAAGGAGGCTTTGCCGGATTACTTTCCTACGAACTCGGACAAAGCTGGGAGAACTTCGCACGTGCCTCCCACAATGAGTTTCAACTCCCAGATTTGGCGGTCGGCTTTTATGATTGGGTCATTGCCTGGGATCATAACCAGCAGCGTGCATGGCTCATTGTACAAGGTTTTAATGAAAGTCTGCAAACGCAGAACATCGACCTTGCTGCACAGCGGTTGAACTCACTCAAGACACGAATTGATTCTACCAAATTCAATAAACAGGCTAGACTGACTACTCTGAATCAAAGTACTTTTTTGCAGGAAAAGAAACTACATCTTGACCAACTCTCTCCTGTTTTTCCTGTGGAACGAAACGAAGAGATATTAAGTAATTTTAGTAAAACACAATTTCTGAATCAGGTCGAACGGATCATTGAATATATCTATGCTGGTGATATTTTTCAGGCCAATTTTTCACAACGCTTGCTGAGTCGCAATACATGCCACCCTGCTGAGCTTTATCTGAATTTACGCTCAAAAAATGCAGCACCATTCGCAGGTTATTTTGGATGGGATGACTGGGCCGTCGTCAGTGCTTCTCCTGAACGATATCTCAACGTCTCACACCAGCAAGTGGAAACACGCCCCATCAAAGGAACTCGACGCAGAAAATTCATGCCGGAAGCTGACTTGTTAACACGTGATGAATTGCGTGAAAGCGAAAAAGATCAAGCGGAAAATGTAATGATTGTTGATCTGCTTCGGAATGATCTCTCTCGTGTCTGCCAAGCCGGGTCCATTCGAGTTCCTCATCTCTGTGAGGTAGAAACGTACGAAACCGTACAACATCTCGTCTCAGAAGTGCGAGGACAGCTCAAGCCGGGAAACACGGTCTGGGACTTACTGGCCGCTTCATTTCCCGGCGGTTCCATCACAGGTGCTCCCAAAGTACGGTCGATGGAAATCATTGCGGAACTAGAACCGACCGTCCGTGGCCCTTATTGTGGCAGTCTGTTTTATGCCGGCTTGAACGGCGAATTTGATAGCAATATTTTGATTCGCACATTCACTGTCAGAAATGGATGGATTCAATTTCCTGTGGGAGGGGGAATTGTTGCACAAAGTCATCCACGGCTGGAATATGAAGAAACCCTGCATAAAGCTGCGGGAATGATTGCCGCACTACAAAAGTAACCTTCTATTTTCAGAAGTGATTCCATGATCCTGATCATTGACAATTATGACAGCTTTGTCTTCAACCTTGCCCGCTATTTTGAAGAGTTAGGACAACAAACCAAAGTCATACGGAATGATCAAATTACGCTAGCACAGGCCGAACAAATCTCGCCGGACGCACTTGTACTTTCTCCAGGCCCCTGTACTCCAAATGAAGCAGGTGTCAGTCAAGAACTAATAACACACTTCACCAATCGCATACCTATTTTGGGAGTTTGCTTAGGGCATCAGGCAATTGCTGCCAGCTTTGGTGGAAAAATAATCAAAGCACCACAGCCTGTTCACGGCAGGACTTCTTTGATTTACCATCAAAGTTCCCGTTTGCTATCCAATCTACCTAATCCATTCCACGCAACGCGTTACCATTCCTTGATCATTGATGAAGCATCTCTTTCTTCTGATCTTCAAATCACAGCCAGGACGGAAGAGGGAATTCCGATGGCACTTGAACACAAAACAGCACCTCTGTTCGGTGTTCAATTTCACCCCGAGTCGATTTTGACAGAATGTGGCCTCACATTACTGGAGAGTTTCCTCTCATTTCTTCCGTCACTCCCCAAAGAATCACAAGACGTTCATTGCTAATTTTACAAGGCCGATTAGTCAAGCTAGTTCAAGTTTGCTTGCTAAGAAATGAACACCTCCGTTATGACCCTGCGATTTTTTCATTTCCTCATATTCCAATTCAATTCATGTGTAATACTTCACAATAACCTCCCCACGTCCAACCGATAAACAAGAAGATGCCAGAACATCAAGGAATCTGATATCCGCTTTACTGAACGACATTCCGTTCGTGTATCCAGAAAGATTTGTGGAGGTGCTTTCATGCAATCAACCAAATGGAATTCAAAGAAATATTATTTATCGATTATAACAATCACGTTCTCTTTGATTGCTATATCGATCAATCAATCTTTGGCCGGAGAGTGGTTGCATGATTTTCAATCTGCTCAAAAGATGTCAAAACAAAAAGATCTCCCCATTTTACTGCATTTCCATGCTTCCTGGTGCGGCCCTTGCCGTCAGATGGATCAGAGTGTGCTGAACACTCAAGTTCTGACCAGTCAGTTTGGCAAACGAATTATTGCAGTCAAAATTGACAGTGATGAAAATCAACATCTAGTTGAGCGTTTTAATGTTCGTTCACTTCCTAGTGATATTCTTTTAACTCCCACTGGCACAATCATTACTCGTACAGAAGGTATGCAGGCCAAAAACACTTATTTAAGCTTCTTAGGTCGAGGCGCCTCTCGTTACGAAAATGATCGGCGAGTATATCTGGCTCAAAAAAATAAGCAAGAACTCATGCAAAAACTAAAACAACAAGAATCATCAACCGAGTCTTTTGACACAGAAGAAAAAACTTATGTCGCCACGGAGCCTGCAAATTTAGGCCTCGATGGATATAGTCCGGTCACTCTGACACGCGACCGAAAATGGGAAAAGGGTAAAGAAGAATTCAGTTGGCCTTACCAGGGAATCACTTACCAAATGGCAAGTCGAACTGAATTAGAAATATTTAAAATTGATCCAGGACGCTATGCTCCACAGTTATTGGGCTGCGACCCTGTGATACTCAACAAACAAGATCGTGCCATTCCTGGAAACTTAAAATATGGTGCCTATTACGATCAAAACCTTTATTTATTTGTTGATGTGAAATCACGTAACGAATTCAAAAAGAACCCTGATCGCTTCAGTCGCACGATGCATGTGCTGAAAATTGAACAGCTCGAGTCAGCAGTGCTACGCTAAGGTATGAGTTCATTTTGTATTCGCTGGCTTCTTAGCAGATTCCGCTTTCTGGGTCTCTAGGGGCGCCGTTTTAGATCGATCACTCTTGGAAGGTTTTTGTATCGCTTGTAGACGACTACGATATCGCTCATACAGTTTTGTTTGCTTGCTTTCCGGGGGTAACATTTTTCCAACAACACAAACTGCTTTTATATGAGATGTATGCTGCAAAGGTGATCCATCGGAAATGATCAAATTTGCTAACTTCCCTTCTGTTAATGAGCCAATTTGTTTATCTACACCCAAAATTTCTGCAGCAGATAAAGTTACCGATCGCAGTGCGGCCTCTTCGGGTAAACCATAGGCCACTGCCATTGCTGCCTCAAATGGTGTGTTCCGTGAATTCCATGCACTATTTGAACGAATGCAAAAGACAACGCCCGCATCATAGAGATGTCCCGGATTTGCATAAGGTGCATCAAATGGATCATAGCCTTCGGCTGGACGTTTCATTACAGGCCCCACAATCACAGATACGTTTCTGGATTTTAATTCGTCTGATAACTTCCAGGCATCTGTACCACCCGTAATGATGATGTCTAATTTTTCTTCCTCTGCAAAGAGCAGGGCACCAGCGATTTCCTTCTGTGAATTGGCTTCAATAAAAACAGGCTTCTTTTTATCAAGATAAGGAATCAGCGCTTCGAAACGGGGATCGGTCACCGGAACTTTTGAGCCATTCTTTACAGCCTGTTTTTTAATCTTTTGATAAAGTCGTGCCTGACTAATAAAGTCTTTTAATTCTTGCTGACGCTCTTTTTTTGTCGTCCAAATGATCTGTAATCCTGCTTCAAGTTCCATGACCATCTCTGGTGCAGTCCAACCTGCCGTCTGTACGATAGAAGCTTGACCAGAAATTAAACCATTCTGAGGGCACACTAAGACTGTAGTAATCCCACCCGCGCGTGCTACAGGAAATAGTTCAGAGTCGGGATTGATTGCTACACCAGTTCGTAAATCCGGCTGCAGATCACCACTTTCTCCATAGTCGCGTGTTTCTCGAACTTTATCAATTTCAGTGAGCCCCAGTGTAGAACCAGAATCAATCAATCCTGGATAGACGTGTAACCCCTTCGCGTTAATGACATTCATCTTTTTCGGAAGTGGTTTCGCAGATCCGACATAGTCGATTTTTTTTCCTTTGACGATGATCATCCCATCAGAGATGTCTGCTCCGTCAACCGGGTGGAGCGTTGCTCCCACAATTGCAAACTCTTTAACATCGTCTGCCGGCAATTGAAGCGGCTTTCCCTTTCGCCAAGCGATTTCAACCTGTGGAGAAACGGAACGTCGCTCTGCCACTTCAGACATCGCCGTTGGTTGTTTTTTCCGATCAAAATAAACTTCACCTTCGATGATGGTCATTTCACAACGAGAATAGGCATTCAATGGATGACCACTGAAAATAGCAAAGTCAGCATCTTTCCCGATTTCAATGGATCCAATTCGCTCATCCAAACCTAACTCACGCGCGGGGTTAATCGTGATTGTTCGTAATGCGTTGTCAAAAGACATGTTCCCGTAGCGTACTGTTTTAGCTGCTTCGAGATAAAGATGCCTGATCAATTCCCAATCATCACTTTTAATGACTGTATTTACACCTGCTTCGTTTAGTAGAGCAGCATTGTGAGGCACTGCATCAAAGGCTTCGATTTTGTAAGCCCACCAATCCGCGAATGTACTGCAGCTCGCTCCATGTGCCAAAATTTCCGGAGCTATTTTATAACCTTCCAGTACATGTTGTAGCGACCAGACTCGGATGCCAAGATCAGAAGCGACTCTTAGCAGCATCAGAATTTCATCTGCCCGATAGCAGTGCGAATGAATAAATTTTTCATGGTTAACAATATCAGCTAACGCTTCCAATCGTAGATCGCGACGAGGAGGCAACCGTTTTTGTTTGCTATCGGATTTTTGAGCCTTCTCATATTCCTGCCACTGACGACGATAATCTACGGCTTCCAGAAATGCTCTCTGCAATGTGGCTTCAACCCCCATTCTGGTATTAGGAAACCGCGATGTTCGGAATTTCACATTCTCACCCAGCGCAAATTTCACTCCCTGAGGTGCATCATGCAGAATATGTTCTCGAGCCGTTTTCCCATGTTTTAATTTGATAACACCATCTTGACCTCCAATGACATTCGCAGAGCCATGGAAGAGTCGGGCAGTAGTCACACCGCCAGCACGCGCTCGATATTCTGATGGATCAGTAGTATTAACAACATCCCTAATGCGTACTTCAGGTACAATTGATTGCGATGATTCATTAATCCCATCAGTAATCATTATGTGGCTATGAGTATCAATAATACCAGGCATGATATACAAACCTGAAACATCTATTACAGACGTGTTT
>JAJDEK010000258.1 GCA_029259875.1 Planctomycetaceae bacterium | reverse complement strand
CATGGTCCATGCCTAACAGATGCAGTAACGTGGCATGAAAATCATTGACGTGCATCGGGTTTTCAGCGACATGAAATCCGATATCATCTGTTTTGCCATATACGAATCCACGTTTAACGCCACCGCCTGCCATCCAGACTGTGTAAGCATCTTTATGATGGTCGCGACCAGGGGCTTTTCTGTCCCCCTGAACCATGGGGGTTCGACCAAATTCAGCGCCCCAAACCACGAGTGTATCGTCCAATAGTCCTCGCTGTTTCAGATCGCTGATGAGGGCCGCTATTGGCTGGTCTACTTGTTTACATTTCTTTTGAATATTTTTGACCAGACTGCCATGATGGTCCCACCCTTGGTCAAACAATTGCACAAACCGCACACCCCGTTCTACAAGCCGTCTGGCTAACAGGCAGTTATTTGCAAAGCTTGCTTTACCAGGTTGTGTGCCATACTGCTCGTGAATATGTTTTGGTTCGTTGGAAATGTCCATTAATTCTGGAACAGCAGATTGCATTCGGTAAGCCATTTCATACTGATTAATACGCGTCGCGATTTCGGGGTCACCGATATCAGCCAATTGGACTTTGTTTAACTGATTCACGCTATCAATAATTCGCTTGCGGTCATCACCGGTCATGCCTTTTGGGTTGGAAAGAAACAGCACAGGGTCTCCCTGCGAACGAAATTCCACACCTTGATAAATGCTTGGCAGAAAACCGCTGCCCCATAAACTATTGCCGGCTCCCGCGACGTTGCCGGTGATCAGCACCACGAAACCGGGAAGGTTATTATTTTCCGAACCCAGACCATAATTCACCCAAGAGCCAAGAGAAGGGCGACCAAAGCGTGAAAAGCCGGTTTGAAAAAACAGTTGAGCCGGTGCATGGTTGAAATGGTCCGTTTTCAAAGAATGGATCATACAGAGTTCATCAGAGACCGTTCCCAGATGGGGCATCAGTTCTGAGACATTAATTCCTGCTTCTCCCTGTTGCTGGAATGCAAACGGACTTCCCATCAGTTTCGGTTGCTCACGTATAAACGCGAGTCGCAAACCTTTCCAAAGTTTGTCAGGAACGAGTTGGCCATCCAGTTCCTGGAGTTTTGGTTTGGCGTCGAAAAGATCGAGATGTGAAGGTGCTCCCACCATATGCAAAAAGATCACGTTTTTGGCTTTGGGAGGAAAATGCGATTTACGGGCAGCCATCGGATTTTTGGCGGACGGTGATGCTGCCTGCAAACTATCGGTCAATAAGGCTGTCAACGCAGCCCCACCAACGCCCATTCCCGCTCGCTGAAAAAACTCACGTCGGGTATAATTCAGCAATTGTTGTAAGTGCTCGTTCATGATTATCCCTTCGTAATTGTTTCATCAAGATTCAGCAGAATATTCGTGATATACAGCCATGCTGCCATTCGTGTGGCACCGACTCCTTCTGGACGGTTTTTTGCCGAAATCAGTTTCTGGGCTGCTTGAGGATGTTCTTGAAAGTATTTTAATTCCTTGTTGAATACTTTCGTCAGAAGATCCACTTCTTCTGCCTTTGGTTCGCGGGCAACACAAAGCCGAAATGCATAGATAATCCGCTCGCGGTCACTCAGTTTGGAAGACAGACTCTTCGTCGCCAGACGCTTGGCCAGGCCGATGGCAATTTCGATGTAAGCAGGATCGTTCAATAATGTGAGTGCCTGTAGGGGAGTATTGGTTCGCGAGCGATTGATCACACAGGCACCCCGATCAGGTGCATCGAAATTCGTAAAACTGGGATAAGGTGCACTTCGACGCCAGATCACATACACGCCTCTGCGGTAGCGGTCTTCTGAAGTGGAAGTGAGATACTTGGGAGCATTACGGCCAACATGTCTCCAGAGCCCCTTTGGTTGAGGCGGGTAAACGGGAGGTCCTCCCATTTTGGTCGAAAGCAGCCCACTAATGGCGAGTGCATTGTCTCGAATGTTCTCAGCCGCAAGTCGTAACCGTGGGCCGCGCGTATAAAGCTGATTATAAGGATCTACTTCCAGAAGTGACGGTGTGACCTTTGACGATTGTTGATAAGTGGCCGACATCACAATCATTTTATGGATATGTTTCATCGACCAATTGTGTTCCATAAATTCTACTGCCAGCCAATCGAGCAATTCGGGGTGAGTCGGAGCATCACCTTGACTGCCAAAATCTTCTTGCGTCGCGACGATACCTTGCCCAAAAAACTGAGACCACCAACGATTGACTGTCACACGGGCAACCAGTGGGTTCTCTCTAGCGACCAACCATTTCGCAAGAGCCAGACGATTTGGTTTGTCTTTTACTTTCAGGGAATGTAGGGCATCCGGAGTTTGCGGTATGACAGCAGCCCCTTTGTTAAGAAAGTCGCCTCGTTTGAAAATGTTATTCATTCGAGGTTTGGACATTTCAACCATCACTAACGTTGTATCAGGCTCGAGTGCTGTCAATTCGGTTCGAATATGATTAAGGTCTTTTTCCAAAGAGGCATAAGATTGATCTTGTTGTTGTTGAAAACGCGTTAACTGTTTTGTTTGTTTTTCCGTTCGTTTTTCAGATTCAGCACGCAGAATTTTTTGAACCGTTACAGGAACTTTTGTGCTCTCTTCGCTGTTTTCCAAAAGTGCGAGCATGGTTTCTTCCCACTTTGGCAGTGATTGAATCAACTCTTTTTTTCGGGCGTTCAATTGGGTCTGTATAGTCAATCGCTGTTTGGTCAATTTGTCTTTTGATTGTTCTGCTTTCGAATCCAACGGTAAAGCAAACTTAGGGCCTGTGACCTCAAACGTCACACTTTTGCCAACCTGTTTTACCTCCAGTGGAGTGTTGTTAAAGAAAGCAAAGATTTGGTAGTAGTCCTGCTGTGAGAAGGGATCATATTTATGATTATGACACTGGGCACATTCAAACGTAGTTCCCAGCCAAACTAGTCCAGTAGCGTTTACGCGGTCAAAAATCTGATTGACGCGGTTTTCTTCCGGGTCGACACCTGCTTCAACATTACAAGTAGTGCAGCGGTGAAAGCCGGTTGCAATTTTTTGATCGATGGTCGCCTTTGGCAACAGGTCACCTGCGATTTGTTGGATCGTGAATTGATCGAAGGGGAGATCCTGGTTCAGAGAGTTGATTACCCAGTCGCGATACAACCACATTTCGCGCAACTGGTCTGCCTGAAAGCCATTTGAATCGGCATAGCGCGCCAGATCGAGCCATTGTCGCGCCCACTTTTCTCCGTAACGAGGAGATTGCAACAGGGAATCAACAAACTTTTCGTAAGCTTCTGGCGAGGGATTTTTTTCAAAAGCAATCACGGCTTCGGGCGTGGGAGGTAGTCCGATTAGATCGAGGGAGACCCGTCTGAGTAAACGTGCCGGGTTGGATGGCGGAGATTGTGAAAGCGGTGTCGTTTGCTGCTTTAGCTTATTAACAATAAAGGCGTCGATAGAATTCTTGATGCGAGCTTGACCTTTGATAACTGGCGGCGTGCTTTTGATCGGAGGCACATAGGCCCAGTGTTTAGGTTCTTCTGATCCTGTAGGCCAGTCTGCACCCAGATCGATCCATTGTTTCAGGATTTGTATTTCCTGTTTTGAGAGACGCTCACCAGCATCAGCGGGTGGCATTTGTTCTTTTTTATTCTGAGTCGAGATGCGATGGAAAAGTACACTCTGAGTACTTTTGCCGACAATGATTGCCGGTTCACCGGAATCGTTTCGGAGCAGAATATTTTTGCGGCTCGTAAGACGCAAGCCCCCTTCGCGGTCATCTGGACCATGGCAGTCCTGGCAATGTTTAACAAAGATCGGGCGGATCGTTTTTTCAAAATCAATTTTCTGTTTGGCAACTGGTTTTGTTGCGGGAACAGAAGCTGACCAGATTACAGTCGAGGAGCATAGAGTAACGGTGAATATAGCCGAAAGGCAGCCAATGGCAGCTCGTATACATTGAAAACCATACATACGCATTCAATCCCTGACAGTAAGACTGCAATTACCTCGCAGCATGATCTGGTGAGATGATTGTAGGTATTGCCGGTCCGTCAGAACGGTCTAATTCGGGAGACGGTAGCCAAGCACCTTTGCCTGACGGGCTGATTATGTAGTTGGGAGGGTCACGATCGTCAATTTTTCAAACGGGAAGAATCAAGACATTAGGATACCTGCAACGACACGGAATTTCAAGTTTTTATCGATTGATGACCAATGTTGTATGTCATGGAATCGACGTAAGTATCAGAAAATAAGGAAGATAGTGCCGAGGCTTAGTTCAATGTAGTTTGTAAGTTCTTACGGGGGGCTTTCTTGCGTTTTTGTGGTTTGGGCCAGGCTTTGAAGGGGCCGCCATATCCATCGCGGAGTTGATCGCAACGCGTACGCATTTGCTTGAGTACACCCGCATACTTGGGATCGTTTGCAAAATTAACCAGCTGATCAGGGTCTGCTTCGAGGTCGTGCAAAAATTCGAAGTCGTTTTCAAAATAACGGGCATAGACATATCGCTTGCCGCGCACACCTTCCCACTTTGGTATGCCTGCGTTATCCATCAGGTGTTCACAGAAAAAATCTTGTCTCCAATTCTCGGGCGTCTCTCCTTTAATAAAAGGCATGAGCGTGCGTCCTTGATATTGGGCTGGGATTTTGACGTTGGCTAAGTTTAAGATGGTTGGCGGGATGTCGATATTTAAGACCATCGGTTCAAGCACACGGCCCGATAGAGACTTTGGCTCGCGTGGATCATCGATGATGAGAGGCACACGGAGCGATTCTTCATAATGCGACCACTTACCAGCAAAGCCTCGCTGACCCATGTAATATCCATTGTCGCCAGTATAAATGATGACGGTGTTTTTATCGAGCCCTTGCTGCTTCAGTGCTTTTTGCACACGTCCGACAACATGGTCAACGCCGCTGATCATGCGGTAGTAGGCTTTCATATTGGTTTGAAATTTTTCGGGAGTATCCCAGCGCCAAAAATAACGTTGACGGTTGAACGATTTTCTGAGAAACGACGGCTGGCTTTCAAAGATTTTAGGCTCAGAAAGTCGAGGGCCAGGCAACGTCAAATCTTCATACATACCATCCACTACTTTAGGCCAGGGAAAATGTCCGACGCCGGGACGCTTGTCTCTATCTTCTGCGTGAACCGCATTAAAACTAATCGAGAGACAGAAAGGGCTTTGTTTCGTTTGTGAATTTATAAATTGGATTGCATTGTCACCAGCGATCTGTGTTTCATGTCGTGTGCTACCATCGGGCATCTTTTTATGATAGGGGTTTCGACCATGTGGCTGGAAGGAATCAAACATCTTGGCGATGACATCTTTGGACAGAGTGACACCAAACTTGCCAATGAAACCAGTGTGGTAGCCATTTCGTTTTAAAACTGCCGGATAACTTTCGTTCCCGAAATTCGCGGCAATAGGAGGTGTACCGAACGTGTAACGATGAGTGCGCTCTACGAGTCCTGTAAAAATCGAAGCACGACTTGCGGCACAAATTGATGTTGTTACGAACGCATTTTCAAATCGAATCCCTGCCGCCGCTAATTGATCCACATTCGGGGTTTTAATAATGGGGTGTCCTGCACAACCAAGTGTGTCATTCCGTTGATCGTCGACTAGAAAGAAGACAATGTTGGGACGTGCCGTTTTTTCTGCCGCATTTGTAGTTGGGCAAAAGATACAAACGGCTATCAAGGACAGAATTATAAGTTGAATAACTGAGAATCGCATTCAAAACTCCATGACGCAAATTTTTAAATAATTGTATTTCAAGAATGAGTGATTAAGATTTCCCCTTTGGGCGTTTTTTAGTTCGTGTTTTCATTTTTGACGCAGACTTACCAGCTTCGAAGATGTCGACGGCACCATTGTTCTTTTGCGGCTTGCCAGGTGTGGAGCGACCCTGTTCGGCATAACTTTGCAACAATTCTGTTAATTCCTTCACGATTTTAGGGTGCATATGCTGAACGTTCTTTTGCTCTCCCAAATCATGTTTTAAGTCGTATAGCTGGATGCCCGCAAGCTGACTTAGATCATCTTTACCAGGTTTCGGAGAACTCCAGCCTCCCGAACCAGGGCAAAGTTCAAGCTTCCACTGGTCTTTTCTTATGGAAAAGGCACCACGAATGGAATGATGGACGGCAGCCTCTCGAAGAGGTGCGGTTGCTTTACCTTCCAATGCGGGGAGTATACTCACACTGTCTTCGCCGGCTTCATCAGGAAGTTTTGCTCCTACGATGTCAGCAGCAGTTGCCAACAGATCAGTCAGGCAAGTAAGTTGATCAGAGTGGGTTCCCGCTTTTACGCGAGCAGGCCAACTTGCAATAAACGGGACACGATGTCCGCCTTCATAGATGTCTGCTTTGTGTCCACGAAACTGGTAGCTCGGCTGATGATTTTTCTCTGCCATCTCTTTGAAATTAGCAGCTGGTGAACAGCCATTGTCGGCAGTGAAAATGACCAGGGTATTTTCGGTGATACCTTGTGCTTTGAGAGCCTGCGTAATTTGTCCTACAGTGTGATCAACCTGCATTACAAAATCACAGTATGCATTGATACCACTTTTGCCTTGCCATTGAAGAGTGGGAACAATGGGAGTATGCGGGGCGTTCAATGGGAAATAAATGAAAAAGGGAGTACCTGATTTTGAAGCCGCCGTCCGTTGTTTAATAATATCAACCGTTTTTTCAGTTGTGCGGGGAAGGACATCAATCGCTTCGAAATCCTTATGTGCTGGCCCATTCCGGTGGAATGCTTTCGTGACGGTTGGGATTCCCTGGCTCCGATCGTTTTCGATGTAGACATAAGGAGGCATGTCTAGCGAAGCGCTAATCCCAAAGAAGTAATCGAAGCCGACACTGTTTGGCCCATTTTGGATTGGTTGGGAATAATCCACTTCCCACCCTAGGTTAGTTTTTTTGTTATATGATTTCTCAGTCGCAATGCCTCCTTGTTTCAGAGTCCAATCCATTCCTAAATGCCATTTACCAACACAGGCTGTGTAGTAACCGTGTTGTTTCAGTAACGCAGGTACTGTCAACCGATTTTCTTCAATCAGACGGCGGGATAATCCCCAGAGCACACCACTTTTTAGACGGGAACGCCAATTATAACGACCTGTTAAAATTCCATAGCGTGTGGGAGTACATACAGAAGAGCTGGAATGGGCATCAGTAAAGATCATGCCGCTTTGAGCCAGTTGATCCAGATGTGGAGTCGCAATTTTGCATTCCGGGTTGAGTGCGCGAATATCGCCATATCCCATGTCGTCTGCAAGGATGTAAATGATATTGGGAGGAGTAGCCTGGGCAGTTTCCCATGCGTTAAAGAGTGAGATGAATAACAGGCAGAGTGCCGTGGGTATGAATTTCATGAGAGCCTCTGAAAAATTTACTAAAATCAGGGAACGAAAGCCTGGGAATTCAGTCTAACAGCTGACGGCTGTATTTCACAATCCAGTGAGAAAGGACCGTTTTAAGTTACGGAATCGAATGCGATTTCTTACTGGAGCGAGTTCTTAATTTTAGACTTTCATTTTCTAACGACTTATCGTTACTATATGTTTGTATCAATAATTGCTAAAAACGTGACTCAACAGCGCTACAAATATTGGAAAACGTCGTTCTCTGTAATTTAAATTGAGAATGCAGTTCCTTCCGAACCAAATATAAAGTAAATTCAAGTCCTTGTATCATAGCATTTTATAATGACCGACTACCGGCATCCCGGTCAACTTCATTTGATTGATCAGCCCAAATTTTGAGGAACAACAGCGTGAAATCTATCTGGGCGTGTCTTATTGCAATTCTTTGCTTTACGACGTTTTTAACAGACATCTATGCTCAACCCGATCCCAATGATGATGGTGAACCACAAGAGAATCAGCGAACTGTTGCTAATACATCCGCAATAGGACAATATCCGCCTCTTCCTGTTCCATTTTTTCGGGGCAATGATCCGCGATTCGCAAACTCACAAGGGTTTTATTTCCATTTCTGGAAATTTCTCCCAGTCGTTTTATTGTTTCTGCTCTGGGCAAAAACATCTTACTGGGTCGATGAAGACAGCCGTGGATTAAAGGAAAATACGGAGTTCTGGAGTTCCACTATCTTAGCCGCTGGAGGACTTGGTTTTCTGCTAGTATTTTGTATGCCGAGCTTCATCTTTGGATTTTTTGTGCTGCTGCTGGCTTATGGAACGCCTTTGGGATTTTATATTCATGAACGAAATGCCAAAGTTCCCCCCTCTAGCAAGGTAATGACACCCGATCATATTCGCAATTTAACACTTCGTTATCTGGCCCGTATGGGAATTCGTGTCGGGGGGACAAAGACCCAACAGGCTGCTGTGGGACCTGATATTCGCTTCATCGGAAAGTCATCGACCGGGCGCGGCGATGATCCGACGAGTTCGCGTCGTGTTGAAAACTCGCGTGGTTTTCTGGCAGCGAAAGAATTGGTCTATGACGCCGTTATGCGTCGCGCCACTGACGTTCATCTTGAGCCAAAAGAAGATGAAGTGGGCGTGCGTTTGCGAATTGACGGAGTGATGTATCCCACGGAAGGCTTTGATCGTTCCATTGGCGAGGCTGTGCTGAATATTTTTAAAGTGCTGGGGGCGATGGATATTACCGAAAGGCGTCGTCCTCAGGATGGCAGCTTCCGGGCCATTATGCCCGATCGTGAAATTGATTTTCGTTTAGCCAGTCAGGGAACCCGGCATGGCGAAAAAATGAGTTTGCGTATCCTCGATCAAACAAATTCCATCTCTTCATTGGCAGAGTTGGGATTACGCAAGCAACTTGTTGATAAATTAGGCTCGATTGTTAAACAGCCACATGGTCTGTTCTTGTCCTGTGGTCCTACTGGTGCAGGTAAATCAACTACTTTGTTTGCCGCCTTGCATGAAATAGACGCGTTTCAGAGAAATATCATCACTGTTGAAGATCCGGTGGAATATCGGATTGAAAACGTGACACAGATTGAGATCAATCAAAAAGCCGGTCAGACATTTGCAGAGTCATTGAGGAGTATTCTTCGTCAGGATCCAGATGTGGTCATGATCGGGGAAATTCGTGATGCTGAAACAGCACGCATTGCCTGCCAAGCAGCGAATACCGGTCATATGGTATTTTCGACGGTGCATGCAAACGATACATTTACGGCTTTGTACCGACTGATTGATCTGGAAGTCGAACCGTTTATGCTGGCAAGCTCCCTCTCAGCTTTGCTGGCACAGCGACTTGCTCGACGGTTGTGCCCAGACTGTAAAGAACCGTATCAGCCCAATCCTGAGTTTTTGAAGAAAGCAAACTTGCCTCCTGATAAAGTGAAGTGCTTCTATAGGCTACCTAAAAATAGGGAAATCGTTTGCCCCACCTGTAGTGGAATGGGATATCTAGGACGTATCAGTGTCGTCGAACTACTTGAATTCAATGAGCGGATGCGCGACATGGTACGTGATACGACTAACATATCTCAGTTGAAAGCGCAGGCGCGGAAGAATGGCATGTTGTATATGAAAGAGGAAGGTCTGCGATTAGTTGTCAAGGGAATTACTTCCATTGATGAACTATTGCGAGTTGTGAAGTGAGACCAAAATTCGAGAATTATTTTATCTAAGATTGCTTTTGCTAATATTACGAGTTTATTTTTTTTGTTATCGACAAATCATTCTGGAAATTGAGCATGATCGACATTTTACTTCTGGCCATTTTGGGAATTGTGACTTGGTGTGTTGCCAGTGAAGGAGCTTGGGGAGCAGGGTTTATCTTTGTCTCTGTTCTGTTGGCTGGGTTACTGGCGATGAACTATTTCGAACCTCTGGCAACTTTCTTGACTAATAATATTGCTAGTTCAGGGGCTTGGCGGCAGCGCTGGGATAGTATTGCCCTAGTTGGATTATTTGTGGCTTTTATTTTTCTCTTTCGCGAAGTGACAGTGCGTATTGCTCCGGCTTATATGCAGGTTCATCCACTGGTTCACGAAATCGCACGATGGAGTTTTGCATTGATGACCGGCTATATTGCAATGGCGTTTTTACTGACCGTTTTGCACACCGCACCTTTGCCTCGTGAATTTGGTGGCTTTACTCCAGAGCGAGCTAATTTTTTTGGAGCCGTCGCCCCAGATCGTCAATGGTTAGGCTTCACGCAATACGTCTCCGAGAAGTCAATGCGAAACGGTACTATGGGCCATATATTTGACGGACCTGAATACACATTTCCTCAACATCAGAATAGTGTCTGGCCATCGTTTCCAATTCGGTATGCAACGCGTAGAGGACAAGCAGCAGCCGGTGGTCAAGCCGCTGCGAAGCCTTTAACAGAAGAAAAAGCAGACCGCGCTTTTTGAAAACGTAACCTAGCATGTCTCAATAGTTACGCGAGCTCGCGGTGGAATAATTCAACTAACTGTGGAATGAATCGTTCAAAAGCCCGCGCGCGATGACTGAGATGCTGTTTTACTATGGGGGCTAACTCGCCGAATGTTTTATGTAGCTCAATAATTTCAAAATAAGGATCGTAGCCAAATCCGTTCTGCCCTCGCGGAGTCTCGGTCATGCGTCCTCGGCAACTGGCTTCTACCTGCAAGCAAATTTCTCCTTGCGGATTAGATAACGCGACATTACAAATATAAGCGGCAGTGCGTTTTTCAGTGGGTACGTTCTGTAATTCCTGAATCATTTTGGTATTGTTCTGTTCGTCGGTTGCATCTTCTCCACTGAAACGTGCTGAATAAATTCCTGGTGCACCGTGCAGAGCATCAATCATTAATCCGCTGTCTTCACCAATCGTCCACTGGGATTTTGCATGTGCCGTCTGTACTGCTTTTTTAGCTGCATTTTCTCCGAAAGTAGTGCCATCTTCCACGACTTCAGGCACATCGGGAAAGTCTGCCACACACTGCACTTGGATTTCGTGAGGACTTAAAAGATCGGAAATCTCACCAACTTTTTTTTGATTACGACTGGCTAAAATGATTACGGGAGAATCGGGCATAGGATCATTAATTTTCAAAGTAAATGTTCAAACGATTTCTCTGGGTCGGATCGAACAATGGTGCGCCAATCTCATCGCGCAAAAAAGAAGCCTTCCCAACTGCTGGCACTTTAACAAGCCTGCGTTTCAGAGGGAAGGCAATAAGTCTTTACACGAACTGAACTTGGTTTACTTTGCTTTAGGATTTCGAATCAACGTTGGTTTGGGATCAAATACCCATGACGCAACCGGAGGCGATTGCGGAGTCTTTCCGGGAATCACAAAGTACTCAGCGGTCATTGACTCAACATTGGTTTCCGGGTGTGCTTTCATTTTTGCCCCAAACAGCTTTGCATAATCAGCAAGCCGGGGGTCGCTTGGGGAATCAAAGGAACCGACGGTGACGACGGATCGATATTTTTCATGCAGGATATATGCATCAATATTCTGTGGTGCTGAAGCGGGGAAACCATAGCTTTTCGCATTTCTGAGTGCTTTAGCGAGAGACCAGGCATTCTCGGCTGCCTGATCTAAAGCATTACCGATTTTTAAGCTCTCGGAGGCATTTTGGAATCGAGACGTTGCTGTTTTGGTGACAGAGTTTCCATAAAACGATGCCACAACCAGCGAATATTTCCCCTTGTTTTTCAAGAGTGAATATTCAATTCCAGAATTGAGTTTAGCAATGAGTGGGTCCTGCTTTCTTTGAGCCACTTCTTGCGGGGAAAGCAGAGGATTGATGGTGAGAAACGCCCCACTGAGTGGTCCTGGTTGACCGGGCGTTTTGTTATACACACCATTTTCAGTAATGACTTTAGGATGAAACTTTTTGAGATACTTAAGTGTTTTCTGAGCAACGTCGTCTTCACTGTCAGAATAATTACCGGCGATCACCGAAATCATCGCTCGTTGCGCCGCATAGCTGCGGCGTTCTTCACGGCCGAGACGATCGAGTGTATTAAATCGCTGAATCACAGATTCCTGACTGAAAGTGTAAGCAGGAATTCCTCGTTTGCGTAGTTCGAAGACTAATTCGTCAGCAGCCTCCTGTGCGCTCAAGCCTTTTGAGCGTCTGCTTTCAGGAATATCCCGTAAGCTGGCCACCATGATCATCCAGGGACCATGCCGTTTGGTGAGTTTATATTTTTTACCCTTAACGGCTTCAATTCTTGCATCTGCTTCTGGCGTAAGACTCGTTATAGAAACGGTCATTGCCAAAGTGATGATTAGACTTTTGTTGAATAGTCGCATGGTCCGCATATCAGTATCCCTTCTGAAAGCGTCCGAATCGGATGAACTTATTTAGAGTGAGTAGGCACCGACTTCCAATGCGTCCTGATTGGATCCAGATACCTATGAAATCGACATATTAATGGTCATGACGTTGAGATGCCTCAGACATGCGGGGGGAGTCTAGCAGTTCAACAAAAATGAGTCTATAGATGATTAATTCAAGATTTTCATGTTCCTGAATTCAGGGTAAATTAGTAGAGAATAGCCTGTGGTGCGCTATTCATCGTTTTCAAAGAATGGCACTTTTCATACAATCTAAGTAGTTGTGAGATAATAAGATAAGATTTACCTTACGGCTTTGTTCCCAAGTGGGTCAGTCGGAATCAGGATGAGAGCGTATGCGCGTACTTATTGTATCTGACATTCATTCTAATTGGGTCGCGCTCTCGGCTATCCAAGAAGACTTTGATTACTGTTTGTGTATCGGTGATCTGGTTGATTACGGGACCGATCCGCTACCTTGTATAGAATGGGTAAAACAGAACGCTACGGCTTGTGTACGAGGCAATCACGATCACGCCGTGGCCCAGCGGGTGGAAGCAAAGGGGGCAACTGGATTTCGAAAACTGGCGTGTGATACTCGGCCCTTCCACTGGGAATTACTTGATCGAGTCAGAATGAAGTATCTGGCGCGGCTGCCTATTACCCAACAGATTACCATTGAGGGTCTGACGTTCTATCTCGTGCATGGTACCCCCCGCGATCCGCTCGATGAATATTTGAGTGACAATGAAGCTGCCTGGAAAGCACGTTTACAAGGTATCAATGCTGATTTTGTTTGTGTCGGGCATACACATTTACCATTTCATCTCGATCTCGGTGATAAGCAAGTCGTCAATCCAGGGAG
>JAJDEK010000257.1 GCA_029259875.1 Planctomycetaceae bacterium | reverse complement strand
CTGTTTATTATTCCGCTCGAAGATAAAGCGGAAGTTCAACGCCTTTTACAAACAGATGAAACCGTTGCCATTATCGCTTCGGCCCAGTATGTCTATGGACAACTGAAACAAACATAGCCGGCATGCGGATGCTTACAAAATTAACCGATTGGCAGTCCCGCTGATTTGAGTACGCATTCTTGTACGAAGTAGTCATGCTCATAGGAAAAATCCAAATCCTTGTCGCGACGAATCACGCGTGCCATATCGGCTACATCGTCCATGTAGCGAGTATAACGGGGAAATTCGATTGACTGTTGTCCTTTACGATATTTCCCTTTGGCATTAGAGAGAGATAAGCTAGCCGCTGGTCTGCCGAATGGTTGAAGATGGAACGTTCCCTCTGACCCACATACTACAATGTGTCTGCGATCGAAACCATTGACTTCATTACAACTGGATTTGACAGTCGCGAGCGCTTTCGGATAGGTAAAGACAGCCAGCATATTATCCTGTAGAGTGTCTTTCATTGCAGAGGCATGTTGTGAGAACGATGTTACCTGATCTGGTCTTCCCAAAATCTGCACGACGAGGTCGATGACATGACAGCCCAATTCGAACATCATACCGCCCGGTTGTGATTCCAATTTAGCGCGGCTGACTGCGTCCATTTTTTTACTGATTATTGTATGTACTTCGAAGGGTTCGCCGAGCCAACCTTTTTTCAAGAGATCTCTCAGTAGTACAATCCCGGGATTGTAGCGGTACATATATCCCATTTGAATTAACAGATGTTTTTGTGCCGCCTGGTCTAGAATTCGTTTGAAGTGCGGTAAAGAGAGCCCCGCAGGTTTATCGAGGTGAATGTGTTTACCTGCAGCAATACACGTTTCTGCTGTTCGTAACAGGTCGGGTACTTGTGTCTCTACGGCAACCGCTTGTAGCCCCTTAACGTTCAGCAGTTGTTCTTCAGTCAGAAAAGGCAGTTCTTTGTAAATACCCGTCGATTCAGCATACTTTCGCAGTTGTGCATTGGGTTCCACGACGCCAACCACTTCGTATTCCTCTGACTTACGAAAGGCTTGCATTTTGCCCCCTGCGTGGGGATGCCCCACTCCAATCTGCCCGACTTTAATTTTTTCCACTTCTACATCCTTTCTGGTGTTATGCGAGAGGGCTTTGCTGTCTATTGTATAAGAATCGGGCCGGTAGAAAATTTATGATTCGCAGCATCAATCAACTTACTGGAATGACAGGGGATAGGTAAGTGCTTAGAATAGGCACTTGACTTTATCGTAAACAATCGCCTGATCAAAAACCACTCCGTTTCGCTGTGGGAGAGAACATGATGAAACGTTTTCTGGTCGTGTCCTGGTTAATTTGCTGGAATACATGCTTTCTCATTCCGACCGAAGCAGCTACTTCCAAGCCGAATGTCGTTCTGTTTTTTATTGATGACCTAGGCTGGAGAGACGTAGGTTTTATGGGCAGTGACTTCTTTGAGACACCGCACATTGATCGCTTGGCCCAACAATCCATGCGATTTACATCCGCTTATTCAGCAGCCCCCAATTGTGCTCCCAGTCGTGCCTGTCTCATGTCGGGACAATACACACCACGGCATGGAGTTTATACGGTGGGCGATCCTGCACGCGGCAATGATAAATATCGCAAGTTAATTCCAGCAACGAATAACACTGTCCTGGAGGACAAATTTATCACACTGGCTGATGTGCTTTCTCAAGCAGGCTATCGTTGTGCCAGCATTGGTAAATGGCATCTGGGGAAGTCTCCACTTTCACAGGGGTTTCAAACCAATATTGCGGGCAACCCATCGGGTAGCCCACGTGGAGGTTATTTTAGCCCTTATCAAAATCCTCAACTCTCAAATGGCACAAAAGGTGAATATTTAACGGACCGTCTGACTGATGAAGCCTGCACATTCATCAAATCAAATGTAGATTCTCCCTTCTTTCTTTATTTGACACATTATGCCGTTCACACTCCTTTGCAGGCGAAGCAGGCAGACATCAAGTATTTCCAAACAAAGCCGGCTGGGAAGTTACATCAACATCCTACGTATGCTGCGATGATTAAAAGTATGGATGAGAGCATTGGCCGGGTTCTAAAAACTTTGAAAGAACTGAAGCTTACGCAAAATACGATTGTCATTTTCACATCGGATAACGGTGGATATGGGCCCGCAACAACCATGCAACCTTTGCGCGGCTCGAAGGGAATGCTGTATGAAGGGGGGATTCGGGTTCCGCTGTTAGTGAAGTGGCCTGGAATCACTCAGGCGGGGAGTTCTAGTGATGAACGTGTTATTAATGTTGATTTTTATCCGACTCTCTTGGAAATGACGGAAACATCAAAGCCTGAGAATTATACGTTGGATGGCGAAAGTCTGGTTTCCTTATTGAAAGAGCCACAAAGTAAACTCAAATCACGTTCTCTGTTTTGGCACTTCCCAGCCTATTTACAAAAATATAAGGGTATCCAGCAGCGTTTTCGTACAACACCGGTTTCAGTCATTCGTCAAGGCGACTGGAAGTTGTTAGAGTTCTTTGAAGACGGACACCAAGAACTATATAATACGCGCCTTGATATTAGTGAAACGATGAATCTGTGTGATAGTCACTCTGACAAAGCGAAAGAATTAGCGAAGGCGCTTCATCAATGGCAAAAACAGGTTCAAGCGGCGATCCCTTCCAAACCGAATCCCCTATATGATCCTGGGAAGTGATTCTAGTAAAAAATTATAACGAAAGCCGAGACAGAGCATGAAGTGGGAAGACATTCTCAAGGATTTTATTTACCTCTGGGCTGTCATCGATCCAATTGGGTCCATTCCGGTCTTTATGGCTGTGACTTCTGGCTACAGCAGAGCAGCCCAGCGGAATATCGCGTTTCGCGCAATCATCACGGCAGGACTTGTTTTGATCCTGTTTGCTGTTGGCGGCCAGGTCCTGTTAGATGAGTTGGAAATTCCACTCTCTGCCTTTCAAATCGCTGGAGGCTTAGTGTTATTTCTCTTTGCACTAACAATGATTTTCGGGGAAAGTAAACCAGAAGCGGAAATAGAAGAGTCTCATAAAGTGGATTCGCATCAGAGCAAAGCAGTTTACCCGCTGGCGATTCCTTCAATTGCTTCTCCTGGAGCAATGATGGCTATCGTATTAATCACTGACAATCATCGTTTTGATATAGGACAACAATTAACCGCTACAATGACGATGTTGGCAGTCCTACTGATTACCCTGCTCTTACTTTTATTGGCTGGTCCGATTCAGAAGGTCATTGGTGCTTCGGGGGCAAGCGTTGTCAGTCGTATTGGAGGTTTAATTCTGGCTTCTGTTGCCGTCGACAGTGTGCTTAGTGGAATTAAAACCTACTTCGAACTTTGAATTCGACAACGCTACAATTTCTCTTGCCGAGATGATTTAGTAGGAAAATGAAGAAGGCAAACCAAGACTATGCTGTCTGGCCTTTTTCCAAGGCTCATCTTACCGATTTAAGATGAGCCATACCCGAATATGCTTTTCACTCTGAAAGAACTAGTTCAGTAGAGTAGGATTTGGATCCCAGCCTGCGACTACGGCATCCGGGGCAAGGACGAATATTTCGACCCGACGATTTTTCTGTCGTGCAGAATCATTCTGGTTCGGTACCACTGGTTGGAACATACTATAACCTGCGGCACCCATACGAGCCTGCTTCACACCGTTCTTTGATAGTGAAAGCACAACTGAATTAGCGCGGTTCGTCGATAAATGCCAGTTTGTTCTGTGCTGACGTTGAGTACTTGCTTTGGAGATGGCCTTGTCGTCGGTGTGCCCCACAACGAGTACATTCAAACGCTGCGCATTACCATCATT
>JAJDEK010000256.1 GCA_029259875.1 Planctomycetaceae bacterium | reverse complement strand
GCCGAGTTGCGATTTCCCTGCACACCTTTATTACGGTATTCCTGGAATTGATAAACGTATTTTGGAGCCAGATGATATTTTCCGATGGAACATGTTCGGTAGCCAGCTTCTTCAAGTAGGATTGGCAATGATTTTACGGAGGCATAAGTACTGAAGTGATTATAACCATGTGCGTGACCGTAATGTCCGGTGGCGTGGTTGTATAAGCCAGTCATGATGACCGAACGACTGGCAGAGCAACTGGCCGTCGTACAATGGGCGCGGGTAAACCGAGTTCCCGATGCAGCTAACATATCGATGCCAGGGGTTTTGATCACTTTGTTTCCGTAACAGCCGGCTTGAAAGCCCTGATCATCGACAACAATCACCAGGACATTTTTCTGTTTGGGGGCAGCAGACAATTGTTCGACAGAACAGAATAGTAGAAGAAGACTAAGGATTCCGTAGAGATATCGATTCATGGTGTGGCTTTCTCATAGGGAGTAAAGATAGGAACCGTATGGATATTCAGTTGCATGACTTGGAATTGATTCTAATCTCCTCGAAGAGCAATCGCAAATCGACAAATGGGAAAGCGGGAGAGTTTACGCGAAAGGTGCGAAATCAATGAGGACTGGCTTGATGTAGGGGGAATTCCTTTCGATAATTAAGTAACTCTTGATGGGATTTACGCTTCCTGTCCGAGCCAGGAAATTGACATACAGGGAAATAACTATACTAACCTTGAAATGAAGGCAATGACTATGACATCTTTGAAACGAATGATAATGCTGTTGACTGTGATCGTGACAATCTCAGCTCTCAATTTGGTAGTGGCCGGTGAACAAAAACTGAATGTGCCTCCCAAAGGGTATAAAGCATTGTTTAATGGTAAGGACTTAACCGGCTGGAAGGGCTTGGTGGGCAACCCCAAGACTAGAGCCAAAATGAGTCCCGAAGAGTTAGCAAAAGCACAAAAGACAGCCGATCAAAGTATGCGTGATCATTGGAAGATTGTTGATGGTGTCATCGTGTTTGATGGAAAAGGCCAAAGCCTCTGTACCGATAAAGACTACAAAAACTTTGAGATGCTGGTAGACTGGAAAATCAAAAAGGATGGGGACAGTGGAATTTATCTACGCGGTTCCCCCCAGGTTCAGATATGGGACCCTGAAACGAAAGCAGCAAAGGGTGTCGGTTCTGGTGGACTGTACAACAATAAAAAACATCCCAGCAAACCTTTAGTGACTGCCGATAATCCAATTGGCGAATGGAATACCTTCTATATTAAAATGGTCGGAGACAAAGTCACTGTGAAATTGAATGGTAAATTGGTCACGGATACGGCATTGGAAAATTATTGGGAACGTGATAAACCCATGTATAAAACAGGACAGATTGAATTGCAGAATCACGGTAATACGCTTTATTTTCGAAATGTGTTCATTAAAGAACTTGATTAGTTAAAATCAGAATAAGTCAACTGAAATGAAAGCGTAGAGAGATACCTCTCTGCGCTTTCTGTTTTGTGAATGCAAAAATATTTCTAACGAATGTCACGCGATGCTCTCAAAGGATGCACCACTTTCTGACCCGACAGCGCTGGCACGATTTGGCAAATTGGAAGTTGTCACTCGGCTGGTCGTGGAAGGGTTTATGATGGGGCAACACAAAAGCCCTTTCAAAGGGGCCAGTGTAGAATTTGTGGAACATCGTCAGTATTACCCTGGCGATGAAATTCGACATATCGATTGGCGCGCCTATGGGAAAACGGGAAAGTACTACGTTAAGGAATTTGAAGAAGAGACAAATCTTCGATGTTATTTAATACTCGATTGTTCTGGGAGTATGGCATATTCAGGCAAGACTTTAAGTAAGTTCGATTATGCACGTCAGCTTGCTGCAGCATTTGGGTATTTATTATTAAGCCAGCGGGATGCCACTGGTTTAATTACCTTTGATACGGGGCAACGTGATTTTATTGAGCCTTCAGCGAACCCCAAAAATTTTGGTCAAATGATGGAAATCCTGGAGCAGTCACGACCAGGAAAAGAGACTGGGATTTCAACAGCCTTAAATCAGGTTCTCCCATTGATTAAACGCAGAAGTCTGGTCGTTTTGATTTACGATTGTTTTGATGAGCCTGAAGCACTCACAACCACGTTAAAGCAATTGCGACATGCACGTCATGAAGTGCTCCTGTTTCAAGTCGTGGCTCCTGAAGAAGAAGAATTTCCTTTCAGCAAACCCACACAGTTTCGCAGTCTAGAACAAGCGGGCCAGCGTCAACTGGTAGACCCTCACCAGTTACGCGCACGTTATCTGGAACATTATCAGGAATTCTGCGAGACTTTGTCACGGCAATGCGGATCAGTGAAAGTGGATTACCTCAAATTTCGGACGACTGATCCCTACCATTTGGCATTAGGTGCTTTTCTCAATCAACGAACCCGCCCCGGAAGAAAGTGATTGCTTAAAGCCATGTCAGGTGAAAAAATTCCCATTAACCGACTTTTGGTTGGAGTGATCTCGGTGGTCTGCCTGATTGTCGCTGGTATTTTAGAGTGGCAAGTTACCGTCGAACAGTTTGCTCAGAAAGAAGCAGCCACAGGCGCCTTTATGCGTGTAGGGTTACTCATGTTTGCATTTTGGCTTGCGTTACCAACCAAAAAACGTGATGCTGCCTGGGCGAACGTGTCTCCCTGGTTTTTTGTGGGGCTGATTCTGGCTATTGTGGGAGTTGCCGTACGGCCAAAAATTGCCGTACCCTTAATCGTTGTGTTAAGCATTTTTGGATTTGTTTTGCGGCCTCGTAACAAGAAACGCGCACCACGACGATAACAAAAGGTCAGAAAATGCCCTTATTTCAATGTCGTTTTAAGAGACAAACGTTGTGTGCTTACATAGGGCTTTGAGCACGATTTACAGGTTGCACGCGAAGATTGTCTGGCAGTTTACGTGGTGTGTTGGCATTGCTTCGTGAAAGCACATTGATGGGCTGGGGTGGCTGTAGTCGATTGGGTTTGGTTGCTTTTCGTCTTTGCTGTCCATCGATATAGACACGGGCCGCAACTTTGAGTAGTTGAGGTCGGCGTACGGGAAGAACCCCCTCAAGCCGGTTTGTCACTCGTTCAACCCAGCCGGGTTGTCTTTCCATCGCGAGTGACATCATGTGCATAAAGATTGAAATTTCTTTAAAATTTCGATCGAGAATCACATTACTGACTGGAGCCAGAATTTTTGCTGCCATCTCTATCGTCTGAGAGGGAAATGAGACATACATCGTGGCTTGATGGCAAACCGAGGTTTTGACTTGACCATTACCAGGATGATATTCCGACTCCAAATAAAGTAGTGCTTTCGCGGCGATCGGTTTCGCTAACAGCGGGCTTTTGTAGACACCAGAGCAGAGCACCATCGTTTCTGTAGGGGTTTGATGTATGACTTCCAAAGTTCCAATGGTTCCGTCACCTGCATCAATTTCGAAGGAGGTAGGCCCGGTTTGCCACATTTGAAAATCGGAAATTTTCATATCTCTCCAAATGCTCACAACGACATCAGGATGGGCAATAAAGAAGGCATAGGCTGCATGATTCACATCAAATTGAATTTTCGGCAGAACGCGAAACATGCTGATGTCTTTGAGAACATACTCAGCATTGATTCGATTGGCAGGTGTGAGCTTATTCAATGGGAGTTGTGAAAGGACTGATCTTTTGGCAAAACGAGTGGATGATCCTTTACTAAGTAAGGAAATGAGATCTTCTTCATTCGGAACATTGTTTCCCTGCGGGGCTGGTTTTTGTTCTTGTTGAAATTCTGCCAGCTGCTGGTCAGTGTCTTTTAAAAGATACTGACTAGCAGCCGACTTCGTCAGGGCCGGGCTCTGGCCGTCGCGGTCTTTCGTCTTTGCTTCTTGAGCTGATGCTATTGAAATAGGAATGGAACTTATCACAGTTATGAGCAGGATCGTCAGTCGCTGAACCACTGGTGTTATCTCCATTTTGAACATATTTAAACCTGTTTCTTTCCACGATCAACAGATGTTGTTTTGGTAATATGCCTGTTCTGAACGGGTAAAATTCTAACTCGACGGCTCACTGTTTGAGGGGGCTAAATTGGGACCCGCCTCAGGAACCGGCTCTGTTTGAGTTTCACCTGGAGATGGATCAGGTGGCACATAAATCGAAGAATCAGGAAGAGGAGTTAACACACCGGGAGCTTCACTCTCGTTATATTGATAACTGTTGTAGTCGGTAACTGGTTCTGGGCTTATATAATGTGGGCGGCAGTCATTACAGCACTTACACCACCAACGGTTAAACCGAGAAGAACACCAATCAGGCTTACCAATGCGCGTGAGGTCCCATGTAGGACGATAGAAACGGTCTGCATAGATTTGTGTGTCACTGACATCATCGATCAGATTATAATAGAGATTGCTGGCCTTAAAGCATTGGCAGCCTGATCCTACTATTATTAGCTGAGTCAAGACTATACACACAAAAGCTGCGCGCATTAGTAGATTCCTCCCCCTTTTGAATGTGACATTCCTTTGTCACAGTAGTGTCTATGATGGCAAGCATCACAGGTTGTACAATCGCCTGTACCTAAGGATGATCGGCAATCTCAAGAAGGAAACTTTATCGATTATTCTGAATGATTGGGTTATCGAAGACTTACGGGATTTACCGCTTTCTGTAGCCAGGAAAATTTCGAAAGCCTTTATTTCATAGGGAATTATGTTGGTGTCAACGAGAGTGAACATCCACCATTATTACTTAACATACGAAGTACCATTGTGATTTGGTTCCAGGAACGAATGGTACTGTCGAGTTCTAACTTCTTTCAAGTGGTATTGTTGCGTAAACGGTCCCTGAGTACCTGTCTGGGTTGTTGCATCAGCGGGTAGGTACCGCGTCTGCGTTTGATGACGCGAGGTTCGATTCG
>JAJDEK010000255.1 GCA_029259875.1 Planctomycetaceae bacterium | reverse complement strand
TTCCTTACTATTAACAAGTGATTGGTATTATTGTTTCCAAATAGAGAGGGATATCTAGAAGCGATTTCTCATTTCTTAATGATGAAACCCTGACCCTTTCAGCTCCGGACTGTGGTTGGGGTGTGAGGTAAAATAGTCGATCGCATGTTGCATATCAAGGAGCAGCATGTCTGCCATGTCTCTGGTAAAACCTTCTTTACAGACGCAGCGCAGCACTGCAAGGTCTTCTCGATTTTTAGGGAATGTATAAGCGGGAACTAACCAGCCTCGCTCGCGCAATTTGTTTGAAATATCGAATACACTGAAGTTCGCTTTTTCATTAGTGCTGAAAGCGAAGACGGGTATGGAACTGCCATCTGAGATTAATTGGAAAGGCCCCAGATCTGCGATTCCAGAAGAGAGATATAAAGCGACATCTTGTGAAGCTTGGTGAATACTGCGATAGCCTTCATATCCCAGTCTCAAAAAATTGTAGTATTGTGCGACAACCTGATTCCCGGGCCGTGAAAAATTCAAAGCAAAATTAGGCAAGTCACCTCCAAGATAATTGCAGTGGAAAATCAATTCTTCAGGGAGTTCGGCTTTGTCTCTCCAGATAATCCAACCAACGCCAGGATAAACCAGTCCAAATTTATGTCCGGATGTGTTGATCGATTTCACAAGCGGCAGTCTGAAATCCCATTCTAAATCTGGTTGTAAAAACGGAGCGACAAAGCCACCACTGGCGGCGTCGACATGAATGGGAATCTCCCAACCGTTTTTAGCATTAAGTTCTACCAAGGCGTCGTTGACTTCTTTGACATTTTCATACCTGCCATCAAAGGTGCTGCCCATAATGACCACAACTCCGATTGTGTTCTCATCGACCAGTTTTAACGCTTCCTCTGCATTCAGGCAGTAACGGTCTCCTTCCATGGGAACAAATCGCGGTTCAATTTCCCAATAGCGGCAAAATTTCTCCCAGCAAACCTGCACATTAATGCCCATTACCATATTGGGCTTGTCTGCTGATTTTCCTTGCGCTTCGCGCCGTTTACGCCAGTTCCATTTTAAAGCCATGCCTCCCAACATGGACGCCTCACTGGAACCAATTGTCGAACAGCCTACCGTTTCTTCATCTTGAGGCGCATTCCATAGCTTGGCCAGCATGTTGGTACATCGCAATTCAATTTCTGCGGTTTGCGGGTATTCGTCTTTATCAATCATATTCTTGTCGAAGGTTTCCGACATGAGCTGCCGCGCTTCGTCTTCCATCCATGTGGTGACAAACGTAGCTAGATTGAGCCGCGAGTTTCCATCAAGCATCAATTCATCGCGTACTAAATTGTAGGCGACTTTGGGAGGGAGACCTTCTTCGGGCATTCGGTACTTAGGGACAGGCTCACTTATAGACCGACTACCATAAGCGGGGGTCAACATTGAAGCTGGATCTGTATCGCTTAGGTTCTTTTTGCCATGCAGCATGAAGTTCTCCCTACTGGACTCTCATAACGAAAAATGAAATGGAACCGTTATGGTAATGTCTTATGCAGGGATTTGAATGAAGAATTCACAAAGGATCGATTTTTCTGAAAACTTTATATCGTGCAGCCGGCAGTGCATTGGCCGATGATATCAAGCTTATCGTTGTTCAAGTAACAATAACGATTGACCCACACACCGTCAGGGCTGATCTCTGCTGCCACCTGCATTCTGGCACGAAAGTCCTCTGTCGGTCCGTATCCATGTGCGAGCGCATAAATGGGCATCGGCTTGGCAAGTTTTCTGGCGGCTGAAATTTTGCGTTCCTGAGCATGTGGCCCCGTTAAATGAGGTTCATCAGGACCAGGATAATAAATTTCTTTCAATTGTGCTGGGGGTTCAGAATCAGCTATATCGAGCAACTTAAACAAGGCACGAACTAATAAAGACTCTGAGAGTCCCGGATTTGCTGCCAGTATCTGATCACCATAAGACCGTAAGATCATCGACCAGTGCATGCCATACAGCTTAACACTTACAGAATTGCAGTATTTCGTGACCAATGAATAATTCATTCCAGAAATGAAAGACCAGGGGGGAGGGAACGCACTGGGAGCGAGTTCGACTTCAGTATTGCTTGCTTCGTTCATTATTTTACGGAAGCCTGCCAACAGTTCTTTTGAAAGTTGTGCTTTCATCAACAACATCGCAGCTGCCCCGGGATAATGGTCATTTAACCAAGCCGTGAAATTTGTTGTCTGATTTACATAGGAGAGATAGGCTTCGAGATCATTGTTTGTTAAGCCGCCATTTAATTTGTTGTACAACGCCAGCGAATCAGCCTGCATCTGATCAAACTGGTATCCTAATCGGCAGGCAGCTTGTTTTGCGTGCGCACTGAAATCAAAGAAGGCCGAGTCTAAAAAGTAAGGTGGATATTCTGGCCAGTCAAAACGTAAGCCATCAATTTCAGGATAATGGTTGAGCAAATCTCGAATCAAGGCATGTTGATATTCAATAATATGCGGACTCGCCAGACTTCCATTATTGGCAACGCGTTTGCGTGGCAAAGAACCATCGGGCAAACGGGGAATATCTTCTTCATGTGGACCACCAAATTGTACGCGATATCCCGGTGGAATGGCGGCTTGCACCTGGAAGTAAACTTCGAGCCCCCGTGCTTGAGCGGCTCGTACAAAATCGGCGACAATGTGTCCTTCGCGTCGTGTAAGCTCATTAGGTTCAGCTGGCTGGTACCGCAGACCTTTATAGAGTGTCTGATCGGGAACAAAACTGGGGGCCGTTTTAACCCAGAGCTCCCGCTTCCCTTCCCAGAGGGGGCGATCCAGCAGGCGGACCTTACCGGCCCCTGCATCAGCCGGTGGTTCACGTACACCAGTGTGCTCATCGGCTAGCTGCATTACATACGGAGAGGTAGAGACCGCCGTGACTCCTGCTCTCTGTGTGAGGTTATCGAGAACGGCCTCGATACCTTCGTACTGCAGGTATTCGGGTAATACCGTAACACCGATCTGTCGCTGCTGACTCATGATTTCCTCGCAATGGTGCAGAATGAAAACTCAGAGTCTATTAATCTTATCGCTTCAGGGGGAAATTCCTCCACCCCTGAAGGCCGATTTTTATGGACTTTGTACAGAGCCGGGCAGCTTGTCACAAAATGCAACCAGGATGAAAGTAGCGATAGGCCCCAATAGCAGGGAAATGAAAAACCATCCTAGTCCACTTCGATTTTTACCCTGCGCCAATCCTGCATTGATTAAAGCCAGTGTGCCCCAACCAACAAGATATCCGGGTTCCTGAGGAATCTGCGCAGCAAATAGCATGGGTATTACTCCTGATGGATCAAATTACATTTCGACTGAAGTACAGTGCATTACTCAGTAATGATATCGTTGACCGTGCCACCACTGGGAATCATAGGCAGAACATGTTCTTGATAACTGCATATGACATCCAAAAGATAAGGGCCATCTGAAGCCAGCATTTCTGCCAGTGCTTCCGGATACTCTGCTTTTGAACGCACTTGCCGTGCCTGTAGACCAAAGCCTTTGGCGATGGAGACAAAATCAGGATAGGTCTCTATGCCATGTGAACCATCGCCTTTGCCTTCGGCTTCAGGGTGATGCACGGGGCCAAGATAGGTATGAGCACGGCGTCCATCCATGAAGCGGTCTTCCCATTGAACCACCATTCCCAAGTGCTGATTATTAAGCAGCAGAATTTTGACAGGCAGATTTTCTGTATGAAGCGTTGCCATTTCCTGCACGTTCATCAACATCGATCCATCGCCGTCAATGTCAACGACCAAATCATCCGGGAATTGCGCTTGGACACCCATCGCGGCGGGCAAGCCAAAGCCCATAGTTCCCAAGCCTGAGCTACTGAGCCAATGGCGGGGCTTCTGAAATTTATAGAATTGAGCCGCCCACATTTGATGCTGTCCCACACCTACGGTGATGTAAGGGTCTTTTGCTTTGGTTTGATTCCAAAGTTCGTGAATCGCATATTGCTGAGAGAGGACATCGCCGAGATCGGGATATTTAAGCGGGTATTTTTCTTTCCACTCATTCACTTGCGCCAGCCACTGATCAACCTCAGGTAGATCATCATCGGTGATTGTGGCGTTCAGTGATTCCAAAACGTTTTTCAGATCAGCGTTGATAGGGATGTGCGCTTCCTTGTTTTTCTGCAATTCGGAAGGGTCGATGTCAACGTGAACGATCTTGCCGTGTTTGGCGAACTCTTCCAGCTTTCCGGTAACACGGTCGTCAAAACGCACACCAAAAGCTAATAACAAGTCTGCTTCGTTTACCGCATAATTCGCGTAAACCGTACCGTGCATGCCGAGCATGTCCAGACACAACGGATCGTCTCCGGGAAATACGCCTAATCCCATTACAGTAGTTGTCACCGGAATTTGTGTACGGTGGGCAAACTTGACCAGTTCTTCAGAGACGTCTGAAATAATCGCACCGCCACCAACATACAGAATTGGTTTTTTCGAGCGTTTGATCGCTGCCAGAATCTGACGAATCTGTTCGGGCGCTGCCTTCCTCAGTTCCGGTCGATAACCGGGTAGATAGGTTTCAGGGTCGTATTCTGGTTCTTCATCGAGTGTGGCCAATTGACAGTCTTTGGGGAAGTCGATTAGAACCGGTCCGGGACGTCCCGTATTAGCGATAAAAAATGCTTCTTTCACGATCCGAGCAACGTCTTTGACGTCGGTCACCATATAATGATGTTTGGTAATCGCACGTGAGATTTCCACCATGGGAGTTTCCTGGAAGGCGTCACTTCCAATGACTGCCTGAGGAACCTGACCAGTAATGGCAACCATGGGGATGCTGTCGAGTTTGGCATCTGCCAGAGCAGTCACCAAATTGGTAGCGCCAGGACCACTGGTCGCCATACAAACCCCAACTTCACCCGTTGTGCGGGCAATTCCCTGTGCGGCGAAACCGCCCCCTTGTTCGTGGCGGGGAAGAATCGCTCGGATGTCATCTTTATATTTGATCAATGCTTGATGCAGAGGCATACTACAGCCACCGGGATAAGCAAAGATGGTCTTTACGCCCTGCCGAATCAATGCCTGAACCAGAATCTCAGCACCATTGATTGTCTTTGTTTGCGTATTTTTTTCGTTGGCAGTGGCCACTGTCTCACCCTTCTGTTTCGATAGTCTCTAAAAATTTCGTTTCAATGATCAATTTCATTCATTCTTCTGCCCTGACGAAGAACCCATTTTCTGTTGATCAACATTTCGCCGTTACCAGAACGGTCAAATCTATGGACGCACCTCGTACCCCTGATGTTCGTTCTGGTAAGCAAAGAACTATGTTGCACCTAATTCTATCCTCTCTCAGGCACAATAACGAGTCATTTCCTGCTCAGAATCCAATTTTCAGACAGACACATTCGCCTTAACAAGCCTGAGAAAACAGTTTACAGAGCTTGCTTCGATTATGCAGGTTAAATGGCAGACAGCTTAACTTAGAGTCGTTCCTACAAGGAGTAAGAACAAATCAATGATTAACAAAGCCCCTAAGTCTATTGTTCGTATAAGATTATGCAAATTTCTATTACTTTATTACAATATGGCACATCATGAAACCAGAAAAAAACGTCTGAGAGATCGTTTATCTATTTCACTTCTTTCACAACCAGCACTGTCGTAGTTTTTTGCTGGGTCGTGCTATGTGAGTTCCATACTGCTATCTACCAAGATTCGTGATTCACAACACAAAAACCCTGGCCGAAATAGTTCGACCAGGGTCTGGTTGATTGCCTTAAGCATTGGTTACCTTTTTTGATCAGCAATTAGCGGCCTACACGCCAATCATAGTTGTTACGGTTATAGTCGCGCTGATAGTTATTGTATTTGTGACCATAATCAAAACGGTTATCGAAACGGTTGCTGTTGGAAGGATACGAACTGTAATTCGCTCGATAATACGAAGGAGTATAGGATGGTGCTGTTCCACAGCGATAATAGTTTGACCGGCTGTTTGAACGGTTTGACAAGTAGTCGTAATTGCTATAGTCACGGTAACGATTCACGTAGTCACGACTCTGGTACGAATAATTGCCATTCCAGTTTCGTTGGCTGGAGCCATTGTAGTGTCGAGCTTGATATTGGTTTGGTTGATAGTAAGGTGTTGCAGCAAACGTCGTGCTGCTAACAAAAGTGATTGTGGCCAATGCAGCAAAAATGATTGCAAAGTTTTTCATCATTATCTCCCTTAATGTATTTGTTGTTTGAAAGTGGCTTAGTATCGTTGATGAAAGATTAGTAATGCACGTCGCATGCCAAAACCGCATGGAATATCCATAAACAATTACTAACAAACTATTTGTGACATATCCCCGTATTAAACCAGACCACAAAATGTTGTCAGTTTTTCAATCAAACGGACCTTTTTACAATCATTTTGACTCCATGCCCGATATCAACTGTACTCACTTAGACAAAATAACCAAAATAGCCGGATTGGCAGTATTCGTTTGGTCATATGGAGCAGGAAAGTAGTGGCTGATATGCCGAAATTCAGAATATTACTGAAAAGTCAAATAGCGGGAGTCAGCCTGTAAGCCGGGTTATGTCGAGAGTGGCCATTTATCTTGGACAACAGTTACCTGCTGCCTCGCGCAACCGACCCGAGAGTCATACCGGATCGGGCCGATCCGT
>JAJDEK010000254.1 GCA_029259875.1 Planctomycetaceae bacterium | reverse complement strand
TGACCGACTGAAAAAGTCTTTTGCATTGATGTCGAGTTGTTTCTGTACTTGATTGGCAGTATAGGCCTGATTTAATAAACGAGGACATCCAATAGACGCACAAACGATTGCAAAGTGTATTCGAGGTTCGTTCATCTTGCGGAGTATTTGGTGTTCGATCCCTTCAAGTGAGAAAGCCTGCCCGCCCACTACAAGTTGAAGATCTTTCCAGATATTGTAACCGAGCACTTTGGCTGTATGGTTTCTGATACTCGATGTGGGATACTCTCGTAAGATTCCATATACGGTGACAGCATTGTAGGCATTAATCCAGAAGGCAAGTTTTGCGTTTTTGCTAGCAGGCTGACTAGGGTTTGCTTTCGAGAGTTGATTGAGATAAGCCGTCAATACTTTCTGATCTGCCGACGATGCATGCCAGGCTTTGTAGTTCACGTAACCATTGTCATCAACGTACTTCTTCAACAGAGTGTTCCAACTGGAATGGTCGATTTGGTCTATTGAAACTTGAGACTTAGTAGAAACTTTTTGACCGACATAAACTTTCGAGGCTGCCGACACATTTCCACTATTGACGATCATAACCGCAGCGATTACGACCGCGATGACCAGAACAGCAACGATTTCTTTACCGAATTTTTTCAAGACTCTTCCTTTCGTCCATAACATAATGATTCCCTTCTGAAGATAAAGATCGTTGTTTCAATGCTCTCTCTTTTTCAGCACCCTCAGGAGACGGAGATTTTTGGCATAACTTACACTATTTTTCGGCATTTCTGGGAAAAATAAAAGATTTCTCGCGATGAGGCAGTTCGTCCAAATCACTTATGAATATGAACTTATGAGCATTTTATGTGGAAGCCCCCTTTTAGACTCAAAATGTAATCGGATTCACAGACTCATCAAGAAACGAGAATTACAGTACCGTTTTCGAAATTCGATAGAGGCTGAGGTGATTTATTGGCATGGAGGAATCGGTGATAGACTGCAAACAGAAACTCGATCCGTCAGAGTGGGTCGATGCCTACAGTGATTACCTCTATCGGTATGCACTCTCTCGTTTGAGAGATGCAAACGCTGCTGAAGAAAGTCTACAGGAAACATTTCTTGCAGGTATTAAGCATCACAGTCAGTTTCAGGGCTTAGGTTCTCAGCGCGCCTGGTTACTGGGCATCCTCAAACGCAAGGTGATTGATTATATTCGTTCCCGATCCCGTCTGAAACAGGTAGCCGATGATAGTGAAGCTGAACTCGAAAATCGGCTGTTCGATGAATCGGGGTTCTGGCGTCAAGGGGCTAATAGATGGGCCGTCGAATCAGGGCGCCAATTAGAGAGCGCGGAACTGTGGCAAGTCGTACGCGAATGTCTTTCGCACATACCTGACAATCAGGCAGATGCCTTTGTGCTGAGTGTGATGGAAGGAATGAGTACCGAAGAGGTGTGTGCTGAGCTGGACATCACGCAATCAAACTTTTGGGTGCGCCTACATAGAGCCCGCTTACACCTGGCTCATTGTGTTAGTTCTCATATGCATGCAGATGAGGGATTCTGAAGTTCTCTGATTGCACTCAAATTTTCTGCTCATGCTCATGTCGTCTTTTCATTGCCCAACTAATCGCCAGCCATACAAACCAGGGGCCGAACTCAATCCAAGTCACGACAAAGTCAAAAAAATGTTCTCCTGAATAGGTGGTAAAAGGCATTGGTGGGTCTGGCCAATGATATCCCAGCCAGAAACGCAGGTAATACAACAGAGTCAAGCCGCTCACTGCCAGCCATGTCCGGTTGCAGGCAAACGGAAGAAAGGGGACTGCCCAAGTCCAGTACCATGGGTTTTGTGTTGGGAGTAGCAGCCAG
Organism: Planctomycetaceae bacterium; assembly: GCA_029259875.1. Lineage (GTDB taxonomy): Bacteria > Planctomycetota > Planctomycetia > Planctomycetales > Planctomycetaceae > Gimesia. The sequence continues at coordinate 5,983 of JAJDEK010000254.1, read as the reverse complement.
AACCAGGCAAGAGTCAAGAAAATTGCTTCCAAGAATCGTGTTACTTCATCTGTTCTGATAGCGCGCCAACAGAAGCAACTCGCAAGTACCAAAAACACAATTGCTGTAAACGTGCGTGCCAATACAAAAGGAATCTGTTCTTGCCTGACATGGGTCAAGACTGCCAGTCGCTTTACAATCGCTTGTCGCCAGTTTTCTGATGTCACAATGAACCACGGATGTTGAGAAGCGGGAACTTCTGACATGGGACTCAGATTCTCGCTCACCAATAAAAAGAGGAAGTCGTTCATTTTCCAGCGCGACAGAAACGTCGTGAGTCCTTCGCCGTGCGCATGCGGCTCCTCTTTGATGTTTTCAAAAGAAGTCGTAGTGGGAGGGATTGGTGGCATTAAAAATTGTGTATTAAGAGGATGACGATCAACATGATCTAAAAGTGCCGAATCAGAGGCGCGCTGCGTGACCATCGGCCAGCACACACCAGCCGAGACCAGTAGAAATACAAATGCCACTAATGTTGCCCGTGACCAACCTAGCCTGTGCATGGATACAAGAATCAACAGTGGCGATAGTATGACGGGATACAGTTTTGCTCCCACTGCCAGAGCAAGGAAAATGGATGCAGCCATACCCCACATCAAGGATGTCTGTTTCGAATCGTTGATTCCAGACTTCTGATCCACAGAACCAAAAAAAGCGCGCAGCATCAAGTAGACAGCGAGCGTTGTGAGGCAGACAGCGATCGAATCCAGATGTCCGCTGTTGGCGAATTCCTTTAGTACCAGCGGACACCAAGCATACACCACCGACCAGCCGACTGGTTTTGCGGTAAATCTAAGGATCAGGATCAACAGCCAAATTGTGGTCATATCAAAGGCCACAATCCAAGCCTTCATCACAGTCAGGTGAGTTGATAGATCACTATTAGAGGGGGTTGTCAGGGCGGCGAGCGCAAATACAGCTTGGCTGACAGGCGGGTACACCGTTGATAATTCGGCAAAGTGAACTCGATTCAGGATAGTCTGAATTGCCGGTGATGAATCTCTGGCTGCAACAAGTTGTGATAGATCCGGTGGAAATGACTGATTTGCTGAACTATTTAGAACTTGTAACGGACTGTATCGAAACGGACTGACGCCGTGAATCGTGGCCTGACCGTCCCACATGTAGCGATAGATGTCAACTTCTTGAATTGGTTCAGAAAAGAGCAGCAGTAGTCGCATGCTGAACGCAAGCAGACCAATCACGGGTAATAACTGGCGATGCTGTCCCGCTCGAATCGCCACACGTATCGCAATCAGATAAATGGCAAATGCGGCAGCGAACAAACAGAGTACTTCAATGATCGGCCTTGTGGCTCCAGGTGCCTGGTAGGAGAATCTTCCACTCAGCCAGGCCACGAGTGAATAAATCAACCACAACAGTATTCCGCAGGCAACCAACACGAACACATTGCGCTGTTCCCTAACGTATGTCGTTCGTTGACTCTCGTCATCGTTCAACGTTTCAACCCGTACTTTCCAATTAAGTAGAGAATTTTTGAGCCTGCTTTCACTGTGCCGGAAAGAGTTCCGCTAATCTTACTGTTTCCGATGCGACGTCGATAAGGAACTGGGATCTCACGTGTTCTGAGATGCGCGCGGGTCGCTTTGATTTGCATTTCAACGGTCCATCCAAAATTGTCGTCGATCATTTTCAGGTCGAGTAATGCTTGGTAGTTGATTGCGCGAAACGGTCCCAAGTCGGTATATCTACTTCCGAAGAAAGTTCGCATCAATAAACACGCTAGTTTATTGCCATAGACACTCTGGGGTGGCATTGCCCCGGGCTCTCTTACACCAAGTAACCGCGAGCCCAGCACAAAGTCGGCTTCGTCATTCAGAATTGGTGTCACGAGTAGGGGGAGCAGGTTAGGATGATCACTAAAATCGGCGTCTACAAAAACGATGGCTTGTGGAGCCTGTTGACCAGACTCGATTGATTGTCGAACTGTTTCCAGGCCGCGTAAGCAGGCTGCGCCATAGCCACGTTGAGGTTCGCTACAGACAGTGGCACCACAATCGGCAGCGATTTGCGCCGTTCGGTCTGTCGATCCGTTATCAACGACAATCACCTCACCCACATCCGGCAGGTCACCCAGAACTAAAGGCAAGGACAATTCTTCGTTCAGAGCGGGAATGATCACCGTGACATTTGATAGATCGGTGAAATCCGTCTCATTCAGGTTGTCGGCAGTGGATAGAACAGGATCAGATACCAAGGCAGCGTCTCCGTATGAAAACAATGCTTTATTTAACATATTTTGTCTCCCTTCGGTAGTCGTACTATTGGTGTGGCCAATGAAAGCACTGTCAAAATGGTATCTCAGGCTCGCTTATGTAGGTGTTATCAACGTCCTGGAATTATCGCGCCCCTGATCCTTGTGGCATCGAGCGACGAGTCGGCTGTGGTGTATAGGCTGGTTGCGGTATATAAGAGGGTGCTTCGTGCGAAGAACCAGAACCACCCGAATCAGGATCGATCGTCGTTCTTCCCGCTGATGGATCCGAATACGGTTCAGAATATGTTTCCGGAGGAGAGCCATAGGGATGCGCACACCCCACTACACAGCTAGCAATCATTAGTAATACGCTCAAACCATAATACAACCATTTTTGATTCATTATCACTTCCTTGTTTTAGTAATCGGTGCATCCTGCCGACTTGCAGAGTAACGCAAAATTCTAAAGGCATCACGCAGAGGGAAGCCTCATGGTCACCGTATTTCTCGGTAGAAAGAGGAATTAGACTCGCGCATGCATACATAATTTGCGAGCTGGATTATTGATATCTTCTACAATCGGTTCTGTGAGTCTGATTACAGAACGGCTTCTCAAATAGGAAAAACCTGAAAATCGAAGAAGAAGATTCAGAGATAGCTCTAAAATGGAATCAGGCGATAACCCGTTTTTCTCATTGCTCTTAGGGGATATAAATTTAATGTAATCAGGCTTGATGTTAAGTTCGCACAAGAAGTTTCAGATCTAATGGCAATACGATGACTGCGATTGTGGTAACCAATTTGGTGGATTACATCGCCTGCAGTCTCGTTTCCGGTTAGACTAGGATTTCAACTACGATTATCCATTGATGAATAGGAGCTCGAAATTCATGCAAAAACGAATCGTCACTCAATCCAATCAGCCAAGCCATTTGTCTCTGTTAGGTCTCTTGCTGTTGTTAACTCTTTCGTCAGTGTTGTGTATTGCATTGGCTTCAAGGGTGTACGCCGGCGATGATGCCACGATCAAGCATTCGTTTCTTGGTGTTGGCAAAGCCAATAAAGCAGTCATTGTTGGTGAAGATGGGACAGTAGAATGGAAATTCAACATGCCAGCGAGTGATGGGTGGGTTCTACCAAACGGCAATGTATTGCTGGCATTGTATGGAACTAAGGGTTTTCCTAACGGTGGAGTAGTCGAAGTCGATCGCAAAACGAAGAAGATTATTTTTCAGTACAAAGGTCGCCAAAAAGAAACGAGCACGGTGCAACTCTTGCCAGATGGAACGTTTCTTGTTGCTGAGTTGGGGCCGCAGCCGCGTGCTGTTGTCATCAATCGTAATGGAGATGTTCTCAAGACAACTCCTCTACAATGTCAGAAACAAAACGCGCATATGCAAACCCGGATGCTGCGCGTTTTACCGAATGGAAACTACATCGCGCCACACTTATTTGACTTTGCAGTTAAGGAATACAAACCAGACACTGGTGAGGTGGTTCAAACAATCGCGACAGACGAACGAGGTCGCGATAAACGAGACTGGCCCTTTACAGCGATCCGTTTGAAAAATGGAAACACGCTGATCGCTTGCACAAACGGGAATCGTATCATCGAGACGGATGCAGATGGTAAAATCGTCTGGAGTGTGACGAATGCAGATCTGGGAGAGAAGTTATTTAATGACGCCTGTGGAGCCCAGAGATTACCAAATGGCAACACAGTGATTTCCAGCTATCACGCCAAGGGCGATCAGGTAAAATTGTTTGAAGTCACCCGCGATAAGAAAGTGGTCTGGCGTTACTCAGGCATGAAGGCCGGCTTTCATCATTTTCAAATCCTGACCACCAACGGCAAGCCAATTAAAGAAAACACCTGGAAATAATCAATGTGCTCTAAACTACCATTTTGCCTGGAATGGTATTAGTTTCTACGTGGGCATAAAAAATCTCCTGATGTAGGACCATGCTACATCAGGAGATTTTTAAGTGGCGGGGACAGGATTCGAACCTGCGACCTCGAGGTTATGAGCCTCGCGAGCTACCGGGCTGCTCCACCCCGCGCTATGGATCCTGTAATCAGGATGTTTTATATTGCCAAGAGCAGAATAAGATCGAATAAATGTCTGCTTAAGACATTTATTTTACTTTCAAAGGCCCTAAATATAGTAAAGGTATACCGTTACCATATCCTCAGAATTATAGACAGGATCAGCGCTTTCGTCGAGTAACTTTCACTAAATTCCCTGAATTCAATGGGAAGAACGCGGAATCAGTCCCTAATTCGGGAGTAATCATTCATATTCCCACTTCAGAAACCAAGGGTCTTTGGTTTTTTTCTGCCACGTTTTCAGCTTTTCCTGCATTTTGGTCAGCGTTTCTTGGTGCTCAGGCTCAAATGCGAGATTTGTCGATTCATATGGATCAGCGACGATATCAAAAAGTTCGTGTTTGGGACGATGAATATAGGAGTAAACCGTTCGTTGCCCGAACATTTTGTCACCCCGTTTTAAAACCCCCTGCCAAGTGGGAGACCGATATAAATCGGATGCGAAGGGGTAGGGTAGTTCATGGGCAATGTTGAAAATGTATTTATATTTACCACTCAACATGACCCGCATTGGATAGTACATCGTGATTTCATGAAAGGTATGCGAGGCATAATTTTCGTCGAAGTTGGGTGCGTGTTCTTTCCCAAGTGTACTCAGGAAGGAGCGTCCGTGGAATTGGTAAGGGACCGCTTTCCCTTTTCCCTGAACTCGTTTGCCATTATTTTCCACGGTGCGAAGCCGGGGAACTGGTTTGGGTGTCACATTGCAATAGTCGAGAATCGTGGGTGTCAAATCAGCCCAAGAGACCATCGCATCAGTTGTGATTCCCTGTTTGGGCTGAGAGGGATCGCGGACAATCAATGGCAGGTTCATGCCGGGTTGATAAAGATTCGTCTTTGCTCCAGGAAACGGAGGACCATTATCGCTGAGGAACATGACGAGCGTATCTTCCCAATGTCCAGTCTCTTTTAATGTATTAATCAGAGAGACTACACCTTGATCGAGGCGGGAAATCGCTTGATAATATTCAGCCAATTCCTCTTTGACTTCCTGGTGGTTAGGTAGCCAAGGCGGTACCTGAATCTGTTCTGGTTTGTATTTTATGGGAGTCACGCCGGGGTAGTGATTCGGGTTGCCATTGAAGTTGGAGTAACCATCACGACCGCCTCCACGATGGGGATCGCTACTGCAGTAATAGAGGAAGAAAGGTCGGTCGTCTTTTTCAGTGATCCACTCTTTTGCGTTTGCTGCCATGACTGCCGAGTTACGATTTCCCTGCACACCTTTATTACGGTATTCCTGGAATTCATAAACGTATTTTGGAGCCAGATGATATTTTCCGATGGAGCATGTTCGGTAGCCAGCTTCTTCAAGTAGGATTGGCAGTGATTTGACAGTGGCATAAGTACTGAAGTGATTATAACCATGTGCGTGGCCGTAATGCCCGGTGGCGTGGTTATATAAGCCAGTCATGATGACTGAACGACTGGCAGAGCAACTGGCCGTCGTACAATGGGCGCGGGTAAACCGGGTTCCCGAAGCGGCTAGCATATCAATGCCGGGAGTCTTAATGACTTTGTTTCCGTAGCAACCGGCTTGAAAGCCCTGATCATCGACAACGATCACCAGGACATTTTTCTGTTTGGGGGCAGCAGACAATTGTTCGACAGAACAGAAT
>JAJDEK010000253.1 GCA_029259875.1 Planctomycetaceae bacterium | reverse complement strand
TAGATTCTCAATCTTTTGTTCGGAATCAGTAGCCACCTGAATTTTGTGAAGTGGTATTCTCATAGAACAGTTTCTCGATCGAAGAGGAAAGTCCAATTTGTCACGTCAGAATATATCTGACTCTCAGCCTGTGCTTTCGCTTGCAGTAGTTTAAGCAGGTTGGGACTGGCAATTTCTTTGGGTGAGAGCCATCACACTTCACCATTATCATATAGGACATGTGTGCCATAAGGGGCGAAGGCATCTACATGCTTTCCATTGGGAAGACTCAAGATTGATTCTATTATAAATCAGATTTATGAGTTAGCTAGAAGTAAAAATTGCATGACTACTTTTAATTATGAAATCAAAATCACCTGATTCTTTTGGCTAAACTGGTGGCTGGTGTCATGTGTGGTTTGGGGAGGAGATTCAGATGATGTTTCCACCAGCCTTTCGAAATTCTACGGAGCTTCTCAGATGAAAAAGTATTGCTGCGGAAGCCGTCTCTGGTTGTCTTTTTTGCAGCGCTTCTAAAATCATTAAATGTTCCGCATAGTCCCGCCGTAGCAGTTCAGGTGAATCGTCTGAGATTTCATATGTTAGTCGTTTGAAACTCATGCATTTGCAAATCGATTCGCAAAGAGGCAGGTTTCCCGAAGCACGCGCAATAGACGTGTGGAGTAGGTAATCGAACGCATGAGCTTGCGGAACCCACTCAAGTTGTTCGGTTGGTTCTGCTGCTTTTCCATGTTCTGACAGCAATGTCAACGTTTCAGAATCCAAACGCTTGGCCGCGTGGAGCGCCGCGCGTGGCTCAAGCAGCAACCGCATTTCGTGAATATCGACGAGCCAATTGTCTGCACCCTCTGCAACAACAGCACGTTGTTGTGGAATCTGCGTCACGATTCCATCTGCAATCAAGCGTTGCAAAGCTTGGACGATGGGTGTTCTGCTTAGCCCCAGTTCGTCAGATAGCTTAGTGGTTTTTAGCACTGTGCCACTTGGGAGCTTTCCCCTGACGATTTGCAGCAGAATTTGGTTGTATGCCGTTTCGACGAGAGTTGATGTTTCATGGGCAAGTCCACGATTCACGTTCAATATGTCCAAAGGGCTAGGGCTTGAATGTGGCTTCGAAGTATTCATATAGTGTATTTTCTGGCAAATATGAATTCATTTTTGCGTGCTGAGATTGACTTAGATTCATGGTGTGAGTAATTATAATAATGTTTAATTGCTGGGAATGCTATCGAAAACCTGTTTTACTTCGTGTTAATGATTGAAAATGAGTTCATTTTTGATGGGAGGATAAAGTTCAAGAGAATGGTATTCAAAGGCAACAATCAGAATTGGCAAATTTTTTTAGCACACCAATTTATAAGATTTCTTAAGAATGTGAAAAAGCACGCATCTGCTTTACATGATTTTTGAAAGGACAAATTCGAATGAGAGACTCGGTTTACCTGCTGATGCTGACAGCATTGTATCTGCTCAGCTTTCCAGCCACTTCACTTTTTGCTGAAGAAGATTCATTGATTGGCTATTGGCGGCTCATGGGCAACGCAAAAGATCAATCTGGTTTTCATAACAATGGTATGAATCATGGTGTGCTTCTCAAGCCTCGTCAACCAGCGTCCTTCGATGGGCAGACTGCTTTTATTGAGGTCCCACATTCTAAATCTTTGGCTCTGGGAACTGGTGAATTTTCCATTTCTGTGAATGTGAATACGAGCGCAGACTTAGGCGATGTCATTGGTAATGTACTCAGCAAATATGATCCCCAGAATCGCAAAGGTTTTCAGCTCTGTATCAAAAACAATGCGGGAGTTACCAGCAGTCAATCCAACGACCGCCATCTTCAGTTTGGGATTGATAATGGAAATATCGATGCAAAGTGGACGGACCATGGACGGCTGGGAGATGCTATTCTGGTTTTTAGTATGGCCGTTTATGATGGGCAACTATTTGCGGGGACTTGCGTTCCCGGTAAAGAAGCAGCCGGTCGTGTGTTTCGGTTTGATGGCGATCAAAAGTGGATCGACTGTGGTGCACCCGATCTATGTAATTCCGTTACCTCACTGGCTGTCTTTGAAGGTAAACTCTATGCCGCCACGGGAAAGTATCGACTCAGGGGTTCCTCTTTGGCGGAATCAGAAAACCCGAATCTGGGAGGCAATGTTTACCGCTATGAAGGAGATGGTAAATGGATGCACTGTGGTAAATTGCCAGAGGTAGAGTCGATCAATGGCATGGTCGTTTACAAAGGCAGCTTGTATGCTTCTTCGATGTATGCCCCTGCTTCGTTTTATCGCTATGACGGCGGAAAACGCTGGACCTCTTGTGGTGTTCCTAATGGGAAACGTGTGGAATCTTTGGCCATTTACAATGGAGATCTTTATGCTTCTGGCTATGACGAAGGAGCCGTCTATCGTTTTAATGGAAAGACATGGTCGCACGCCGGAAAAGTCGGCGAGTCGACTCAAACGTATGGGTTTGCCGTTTACGAGGGGAACCTTTACGTGAGTGAGTGGCCGCATGCAGAAGTGTATCGCTATGCCGGCGATAATAAATGGGCGCTTGCCGGTCGATTGGGCGAAGAGAAAGAGAGCATGCCGCTGGCTGTTTATAATGGCAAGATGTATGCGGGCTCTCTTCCACTGGCTGAGGTTTATCGCTATGACGGCGGAGTCGACTGGACTAATACCGGGCGTCTTGATTTCACTCCAGATGTCCGCTACCGCCGGGTTTGGTCAATGGCCGTCTATCAGGGGCGGTTGTTTGCTGGAACTCTGCCTGCCGGTCGTGTGCATTCTATCGAAGCAGGCAAAAACGCGACTTATGATACTGCACTCAAACCTGGTTGGCGGCACATCGTAGCTGTCAAAGGAAAAGACCGTCTCAAACTCTACGTCGATGGCAAGTTGGTGGCAACGTCTTCGCAATTTGACCCCGCCAAGTATGACTTGACAAACAGCAAGCCGCTGAAGATAGGCTTTGGTTCACACGATTATTTCAACGGGAAAATGAAAGACATGCGTGTCTATCAACGTGCTTTGCATGCCGATGAGATTTCAAAAATGCATCGGGCAAGTAAGTGATGTTTGCTCTGTGTAAGTGCTGTATTTTTTTGACAAGATGAATGAGTAACAAAAAAAGAGCCATCTGAATATAGATGGCTCTTTTGTTTTTTGAAAGCAACAATCGTGTGTTATTGAATTCCGTAGCGACGACGCAAATCGTTTTCTAGCTGCGGCACACGACCTTGTTCTTTATTCCACAATGGTTTTAGCGGATAGCTATCAGGAATTGGCAGACCTTTCAGATCATGAATGTAACGCCAGAGTATGATGGCCTGTAGCCCTTCTTCTATCGCTAAGTCTTCGCTCAACAAGCTGGGGTATTTGTTTAATACCTTTGCATACAACTGCATGCCTTTTTCAAGTTGGACATTCGCTTCATCGAACTTACCACTTCGGAAGAGTTGCTCACCATCGTAAATCGCTTTGTGGGCGTCGATGGTCTCTGTTTCCGATTCGGAAAGAGCACGGGTTCGCCAGAAGCGATAATTAGACGTATCCTGGTAGCGGTTAGTCCAATGTCTTACATCAGCTTCAGAAATGTTCTCGTCCCGATTTGCGAGATCCTTGATGTCATCTTCGGTCCATTCCAACACGATGGGACCTTTGGGAGTGATGAATTCTTCCCGACCAAAAATGGTAGTCCAATCTTTAAATCCTTGTGCCCAGGCATCGGTTCGCTGTTTTCCGAATGTTCCTTCTCGCTGCATGGCATTCGCATAGTCGAATTGAGCATGCCAAGGCGATGCACGGAACAACATCCGCATTTGCAAGTGTTGTTTATGCTTCAGTTCTTTTTCATTCGCCAACAGGAAGTGTTCTTTAGCGACTTGATAGTTATCCAAGCGTTCGGGATTGATTTCTGGGTCAGGACCGTCTTCATAACGTTCTGTATCTGGATCGACCTTATAGAATTTTCTGAAAAGCCTCCACTCATCAGAGCGTCCTACTTTTTGTCCATGCAAGTTTGCGACTTTCCAGTCGAGTTCGGGGAAACGTTCATTGCGCTGAACCCCTTCATTCAGGAATTTGATGCCTTCCTTAACCCAGAAATAGCGGTCTTCTACGGCATCCCATTCAGCGGAAACATTATATGCCAGATTCCAACCCTGAAAGTCCCAGACTTTCATATAATGCGGTTGCAACAAGATGATCGAATCGACGGTGGAACGGAGCTTGGCCCATTCCTTTCGTTTCTGATAATCGTTTGCATCCATCCACAATAGATTGGTGGCAATTCCCCGTAATCCCAGTAGGACAAAATTCATGGAAGCACTGGAAGGGTCCACATCACCTAATGTGCTTTCACCGAGTTCATGTTTGACACGTAATTGTGCAAGTTCACCGCCAGAACCTTCTTCACCCGTGGAAGGCATACCTAACCAGATCACTGGGATCAGCAGTACAATAATGGCAATGACATACGCAAGTTTACGTTGTTTGGAAGTGAGTTTGTTCATTTCGCCTCCAATTCGCGAAGTTTCAAGCTATAAAAAGAAACAATTAAACAAGGAAGAATATAAGCTGCGGTAGTGATAATGCCGGGAAGCAAGGCTGCATTCCATGACACGTCAAAACCTTTAATCACGTACTCCCGCATATTTGAGAAGATGCCAAAGTTGGGGATGACCTGCTGGCAGAGCCAGAGAAAATTAATAATACCGGCATCAACAATCTCAATGATAAATTTCACGGGGCCGTCAGGAAGTGCTGTTTGTGAATTCATATGGGTAATCAAACGGTACCAGGCTTCGATGGCTCCCGATGCTTGCATTTGACCACTGAGAATTTCAGTCATGTATTCTTTGGACATAAAACCGACTAAGACGATCGTCAAAGTGGTCAAAATGGCGACAGGGCCTTTTACAAAACAACTGATGGTCACTCCCAGCATGATGACGAGCACCATTGGTAACCAGATTCCAAAGACGGCTTTTGAGTAACCTGCCAGGAACGCACGGTCCGGCGTACGGACAAAGAGGTCGGGACGAGCCATTCCCAATAATTGCCCCGCTTCCAGGCACTGGACTTCCACGGTCAAGTTTCCATCTTTATCAACGACATCATCGAAGATATCGATTTCTGTTCCGGCATCCCCTTCCCCTTTTCCTTCTGGATTGTCGTATTTGAGTTTCCGTTTGACTTCCAGAACGTTGTCTGAATATTCTTTATTGATCAAAGGCCGAGAGGGGACTCGCAGGTTTTTATCTTCGTTCACAAAAATGAACTGATAGAGGATTCCCCCCTTTTCCATATTGCCTTTGTGAGTTCGAAATGCTTCGAAAGAAGACTCCAGGACTAACTTGTCATCAATGGCATCACTTTCGTCAATTCCTGTGAATTTGTAGATGGCACGTGCTTTCGTAGCTCCTTCAATATAACTGCGAAAATCCCAAATGTCTCCAACATTGAGACCTGTTTTTGTCAGGGCTCCTTCACGGTCAGTGAAGACAATTTCACCATAAACGGGAACTTTGGAGACCAGCTTGTATTGTGCGGTTTCCGGAACCTGACGATTGATCCAGATATATCCAATGGTCCCCATGACGACGAGAATGGCACTTCCCAGAAGTGTAAACCCCAGCATTCTACCCATGACGATTTCAATGCGATAGGCGGGCTTAGTCACGACAGTATGAATAGTTCTCTTCTTAATATCTTCGGGCAATGACCAGCAAGCCAGCAGCAGCATAATCGGGATTACGAGCCAACTGATCGCCTTAAGAACGAAATCGATATAGGACTGTACCTGTAAGTCGGGTCTGTCTGCGGCACCGGAAAGAAACCAACCTGCAAACATGAAGAGGACGGCAAAAATGATGAAGACGAATAGAATTTTTTGCCTCAGAGCCTCGCGGATCGTTAAAACTGTTAACGACCAGATACGGCGACAGGAAACATGCGTGATTTGCACAAAGAAATCGAATATACCGCGAAAGACACCTGTGAAGCCTTTGGCCCCCCGAGTGAGGGTACCCACGATCAAGCAGACAACAACTGCAATGAGCATCGCGCTGCCAAATACAACGAGAAAATATTTAAAAGCACCAAGCAGGTCATATGGAATAGGATCAAAAGACATAGTGATTTACTTCTGTGAATAACATCTCAAAGGAAATGATGCTCTCCTGTTTTAAGCAGTGAGAGCCAGAGTTAATAATCTTGAGTAAAGACATTAGGAACGTACTTAAATAATGTTGCTTACTCGGAAGCCTTTTTCTCTTCTGTATCTGGAACAAACCGTTGTCCTGGACGGTCTTTACTTTCCTGAACTGTTTTCAAGAACAGTGATTCCAGTGTTGCGGTGGGGTGGTCGATTGTGCCGACCTTTCCATTATGTTTCGCAACAACCTGCTCAATTTCCTTGATTGCTTCATCGCTCAGACGAGATGTCATAATTTGCGTTTCATCCTGTTCCTTCAGTAAGTCCTCCACGCGTCCCATCACTTTCAATTCACCGCCATATAGAATCGCGATACGGTCACAGACGTCTTGAACATCAGCCAGAAGGTGGCTACACATCAGAACAGTTTTGCCCTGCTCTTTTAATTCCAGGATCATGCGTTTCATATCATCGGTACCAAGCGGGTCGAGACCACTGGTTGGTTCATCCAGCATCACGAGGTCCGGATTATTGATGAGCGCTTGAGCGAGACCGATGCGGCGGGTCATCCCTTTCGAATATTCTTTCAACTGACGTCGTTTGGCATGTCCCAAGCCGACTTTTTCAATCAGTTCAGCGGCGCGTTCACGACGCTCTTTGGCGGGCATCTTGAAAAGTCGTCCATAAAAATCGAGCGTTTCTTCGGCATTCAGGAATCGATAAAGATACGATTCTTCTGGCAAGTAACCGATACGCTCATTCTTTTCCACATTTGATGCTGGTTGGCCGAGAACTTTGATGTCCCCTTCAGAGGGAAAAAGCAGACCAAGGAGCAACTTCAGAGTCGTGGTTTTTCCCGAACCATTGGGCCCCAGGAGACCAAAAATTTCCCCTTTTTTTATTTCAAGACTTAATGAGTTGAGTGCACGAACTTTTTTACGGCCCCAGAAGTCACGGTAAATCTTTGTCAGATTGCTAATCTGAATGACTGGTTCATTGTCCATTGACAGTTCTTTGCTCCACTGTTATTTAGATTTTGATAAAAAAATGATCAATAGTAAGAACAGTTTTTTAGTTTAAAAAAGAGAACCAATTAAACTAACGCTATAATATCTGCGAGTTTAGTACGATATGTGGCAGAACTCTGTTGGTAAAAATTTCAATTTCCTAGTAGTGAAAATCAAAAAAACAGAGAATAGTGCGAAGATCACTGCTTGACCATCATCCATTGCAGGGGCCCGAAACTTAGGATTCCATTCAAAACAATGATCCAAAGTGAGTTACACTCTAAAATCGGGGGGCTGCTCTTGCAAGCTATTTCAGTAGCATACTAGATTAAGATTTCAAGAACTCTATGAGGTCAGCCTGTAAACAGGGCCGAATCATTATAATTTAACCCTATACGAACGAAGTTGAAAGAAGAAACTGCATGATTTGTGTTCATGCGGATAGTCAGAACCGGGCTTTTCTTTGTGACAAATATTCGATCAATGCTTTATCGAATGGCATGCTGGTATCAAGGGGCACATAATCTGCTCTCATTGCCTGCAACTTTTCCTGGTATGTCTGCCTGAGTTCATTCACTGCTTCAAGATAATCGGCTTTCATTCCTTCTGCGTCAAGAATCATAGAATCACCTGCTTCGGGTTCTTTTAAGTCGACCATGCCTTTAAAGGGAAAATAGACTTCGGCTTCGTCCAGGATATGGAAAACGATGACATCGTGGCCTGCATAACGGAGTCGTTGCAGACTGTCTAAAACGCTTTTTTGATCTGTTAATAAATCCGAGAAGATCATAATTAAACTACGATGTTTGACCATGGAAGCAATTTGTTGAATATTCTTTGAAACTTCTGTGGTACCCGTTGGTTGTGATTTTGCCAGCATGGCCAAAATATTTCCCAATTGCCCTCTTTTACTGCGAGCTGGGAGATAGTTTTTAATATGATCACTAAAGGTGATCAGTCCTACGGGGTCTTGTTGATGAATCATCATGTATGCGAGTGATGCTGCCAGGCAGATCGAGTAGTCAAATTTTGAAAGTTGCTGGCGATAGGTGTAAGCCATACTCTCTGACAAATCCAGTACCAGATAACCTGTCAGATTCGTTTCCGCTTGATACTTTTTAATGTAATAGCGGTCAGTTTTAGCATAGACCTGCCAATCAATATCGCGTGGGTCATCTCCCTGCGTATAACGGCGGTGTTCGCTAAACTCCACGCTGAAACCATGATAAGGGCTGGCGTGCAGGCCGCTGAGGAACCCTTCTACAATAAATTTTGCCCTCAAATCAAGACGGGCAACCGTCTGAATGACTTCAGGTTTGAGATATTGTTCCACATTTGGCATCAGCGATGATCTCCACTCAGATATAGCATCTACTATAATAGTAGCGAGTTATAAATTCCCAGTCGATAAGGAACCTGATTTACAAGATAGGATGGATCGATTATAGCAATTTAATGGCCTGACTGAGGCAATGGTCTATACCCTTGAACATTTTATAGCACTTGTATAATCTAGTAGTACGAGACAAGTCCGCTAATCTCAATCTTAAACTTGATTTGAAAGTGGAATAGAGTAGGTTTATCATAAACGAAACAGGGTAAAATTGCCTCATTTTATTAGATAGGATGAGAGGCAGCATTCTGTGTTTTGAATTAGTAATAAAAGCAAAAAACGATACTGCATTTGCCTGGATGCTATGTTAATCTGGCATTGCTCAAGAGCAGATGTTGAAATATACATCCATCAATTCCCAAACTGAAGATGCTTCTGATTTTATCAACGTGCATATACTGTTTTTTTTCATATTGCAGAAGCATTGATGATTTTATTTTCTGATAATCATATTAAGTATTTATTTATCCAAGTATTAGGGATTTATAATGTCAAATGGCGTAACTCCGGATGAAAACGATAATAATCCTACCGAGATACCATGTCCGTGTTGTAATGAGATGGTCCGCGTCGGTCTTGTTCGTTGCTGGAACTGCAGTGCGTTCATGCGCGAAGATATCGCAGAAGCGTACCGTAAGATGCAGGAAAATCCCTCTCCCATGATTTTCAGTAAGCTGCCTGAGGAGACCGAAGACGGAGCCGAAGCGGATTCCCAACTCTCTACAGCAACGATGTCTTCCTTTGGTGGTCGTGATGATGATGATTTTGAGTTAGATAAAGATATTACTGTTACAGAATACGAAGCCACGGATGACGATTTTCAGCTTACGGGCAATACGAAAATTAGTGAAGAAAGTCAGGCGACCATTCCTCTGGCCAGAGAAGAGTCTGTAGCTGAGTCAGAACAGAATGCGACTGTTGAGGAAGCAGAAGATGCTCCTGAAGCAAAAAAAACAAAGCAAGTCAAAGAAGAACCGAACGAAGACCATTCAGTGGCGACAGGGGGCGATGTCTTGTTAGACGTTGCTATGCAAGAAGAGAAAGAAGACAAAAAACGTCGCAAAGGTAAAAGAAGACGCCGGTCTGGAAAAATCGAAGGAGGAGTTGTCGTTTATTGCCCGAACGGACACCGAATTCGCGTTCGTGAAGAATATCGAGGTGCTGCTGGTAAGTGCCCTGCCTGCAATGTGCTATACCTTGTGCCTTTGGCAGCTGAAAAAGAAGAAGACAAAACAGAGGCTGATGAAGCTGCGGCGACCAGCGAAGTGACTAGTTCAGAATTGAATGCTGGTGCTTATAAATATTGGTTTAAAGATGTTAAACTACATGCGATTGACCCTACTAAGCTCAAACTGAAGCCCAATAGCCTGGAAAAAACATTCACTGCAGTCGATCTGGCAATTTCTCCAGAAAAAATGTTGTTGTTAGGATTCTCAAAAGCAGGGTTATTGGGGGGAGGCTCCAAAGATAAACAGCAGAAAGTCAGGGATGAGATTGCACAGCATCTGAGTGAAGAAAAAGACGAAGCAGAGATTCCCGCTAATAATGTGCAAATGATTGACAGTGATCAGCTTCAGACATTGCGAGTAGTTTTTCCCACGATGTACGATCATGAATCAGTCTTTGCAGGTGTGCCTGTCTTTGGAAAAGGGCGTATTGCCATTTTGCTGCCGAAACAAGAAGATGCGAAAGAAAATCAGTACCTCACATTTTCTCTGACCGAGTATCGCAAATTTTCTGAAGCTTTAGGTGACATCCATGGTATCAATAACCTGGGGCAGGATTCTGGTATTCCGCTGACAGATCAGGTCAATCAAGTAACCTGTCACTATAGTGAAGAGTCATTTGAGACGCTAGATAACGAAAACCTTCATTTTTATGAAGCGGACCCCGAAATTGAATTGACCCTCGCTGGACGACAATGTGAGGGCTGTCAATTAATCGTGAGCGAGGATTCACGAAAGAAAGAGCGGATCGGGGGCAAAACAGGCAAAGGAATTGCGAAAGCAAAATGCCCTAAGTGCAACGAAAAATTCGGGAATGTCTCTCTCTGGCAGATTGCAACATCTGAAGTCCCAGAACAAGCGGCAGCAGAATAGCACCACTGCGTTGATTTGCTAACTCATTTCTTCTGCTGCTTGGTGAGCTCACAATCTCTTTATCATGTAACAGGGAGATTGCGGTTATTGCGTCAGAAGTTATAATGCTTATAATTCATAGAAACCAACTGTCTAGCTGCTGTCGGGGAGTATGGTCCGGTAGTACTGGCTATTCTAATTAAGTAAGTAACGAAATCAGGGTTTAGTATTCGGATTTACTGGTACTTGTTGGCTTAGGTATTTTTGTAACATTATGTAAATTTTGACCTTATGAGCTGATCTAGTTTGGCTTTCTCTGAATGGAATTTCTTGACCAATGAGAACTATGAGGTAAAATTAAGTAACGCAGAGCTGAGCAGGGAAGCACTCTTGACTGAGATACGTGTGTTCACTTTTCGTGTTTGATGAATAAGTGACACTGAGGGGCCGCTTTTTGAACTGTTCAGGAGAAACTGGTGTCACCAGGATTTGATCAAAATTTCAAAGAACTGGTTCGCCAGAGAACAAACATCGTCGAGTTGGTATCTGAGTCGATTCAATTGATTCCCAGCGGGCACGATTTCAAAGGACTCTGTCCTTTTCATAATGACCATAATCCTTCCATGGTGGTTTATCCTGAGCGTGGAACTTGGCGTTGCTGGGTTTGTGATAATGGAGGCGACTGTTTTTCCTGGGTGGAAAAGTACGATGATGTCAATTTCTTCGAAGCGTTAAAGATCTTAGCTGAGAAAGCCCACTTGGAAGTTCCTCAAACCACAGAACGTGCGAGAGGTGTTTCACGATCCAACGTGGTTGAAAAAACAACATTATTTGAAGTGATGAAATGGGC
>JAJDEK010000252.1 GCA_029259875.1 Planctomycetaceae bacterium | reverse complement strand
CGATTCCCCACCAGTGAGGACAACAATATTAAACGTGGGAAGGGGATTAGTTTTTGAATCGGTCATCGAGAAGCTTCCTTGCCGCCAGACTCAATTTATATCGAGATTTAGATTTAAACAGGCATGTTTTTACAGTGAATCCGGGGATTTTAGCAATTCTGTATCAATCTGGAAATGTCGATCTTGAGCCCATTTGATCTGTTAAAATAGGGTGTTTGCAGTCAAGGTTGTATCAGTTTACTGGAACAAGCGAATGGTTTTTCTCAGCTGTCGATACGCTTTTTTACCCAATGATTCTGGTGAAACAGCGATTTTTGCCTGACCTCCCGAGTGAATCAGAGGTCGTTCAGAAAGGGGATCCAAGGTGACACGAGCCAGGTAAGATGTGTTACTTAATTTCCGTTTACCCGTGGAGTCGACTTCCGTCGTGATCTCTTCACGATGGATCAAATTCGAGTGTAAGTCATTGGTATCGATTTCTGCGATTTCCTGAACGGTTCCTCTCAAAAGATGACCAGGATATTCATCTAATAGAATACGGACGGACTGTCCTGTTTGAATAAACGCGACATCTTCCTGGTCAACAATCAAGCGGGCCTGAAGTTGGTCTGGGTTGCCGATAGAACAAAGCCAGGTTCCTCTGTCCAGGAAACAATTTCGATTTTCCAGATCCAGAGGCGAGCCAGACCAGTCGGAAAGTGATCCCTCTTCTGGAGAATTGGATTTAGGGGGCGCTGGAATGACGGTGCCAGCTATGGGGGCTCTCAGTCTAAGTCGCTTGAGGTCTGTCTGGCGCTGTTGCATTTGATCTTCTAAATCGGTCAGTTGTTCTTTCGCCGTTGGAAGTTCCTGAGCCGCTTCCGGGTCATCCAATTGGCGTTTTCCCAGCGTGTCGATGCGAATGTTCTGCTCATTGATTTGTCCGGTCAATTTGAGAATTTCCTGCTGGATCTGATCATTTTGCAATTCAGCGATGAGGGAACCCTGCTGCAGTGAGGTTTGTGGACTGGCCGCTGATTTCAGGAATCCGGGTGCGGTGACATAGACGTGTTTCGCGTCCTTCAGCTCGATCAGAGCAGGAGCGGTAATGCGATGGGGCAGAGGTATGAACAGCAGCCCGCCTAATAAAATCAGTGTCAATGTCGTGCGTACAAAAAAACGTCGCCACTGAATTTGGCCTGCTTTGGAATAGGTTTGGATTTCGTTAACACCAGACTTTAAAGGCACAATCAACATTCCCATCAATATAAAAGCTCCTAGTACCTGAGCGATGATTTCCAGGCCATAGGGTTCCAACACATAATAACAAACCGATAAAATCACGATGACAATAAACCAGCGGTATAAAACCGAAGCAATTCCGTAGAAAAACAAAAATCTTCGCAGCCGTGTTGGCTCTTTCAGTAGCGTGGTTGCCTTGTGTCCGAAGAACCAGTGATGCAAGCGGTCGGAAACAATCGATTGCGCTCTTTGCCTCAAGTTTGGTACTTCCAGCAAGTCCAGCAAAATGTAATAACCATCATATCGCAACAGGGGATTCCCATTCAGTAACAAAGTGCTGACTGAACAGACAAAAACGACATTCAGGCAGAGTGAATGAAATAGTCCCGGATAGGAGAACCACCACAGAAAGACGCAAATGGATGCGATGATAAGTTCTACAAAGATACCGGCTGCACTCACAATGATGCGATGCCACTTATTAGACATCGTCCAGGCATCGCTCACATTGACATATAGGCAGGGAATGAATGCCAGCAACATCACTCCTAATTCATGGCATTCACCTCCGAATTGTTTGCAGGCCATCGCGTGCCCCAACTCGTGCAGCATTTTAACCAATGCCAAGCTGACACCAAGTAGCACCAGATTTTTTGTTTCGAAGAAGGTTGTAAAATCGGGGAGTTGCGCAATAACTACTTCCAGTTGTGTGAGAATCAAAGTAGATGCCGCAACCATCAAGAAGAGTGAAGCCAATAGAAACAGTGGCGTAAAACACAAAGATGTCCAAGGTTGTAGCCAATTTAACAAGCGATGGGGATCAATACCTCGAAAACGAATTGCCAGAGGATTCATAAACCGGGAGCGAAACGCCTGCTTTTGTTTTTGGGTTCGACGTTCCAACAGGATTTCACCCTGCCCAAAAGCATCGGCAAGGATCAATCCTTCCTGATGCAGGCGTGATAAAAATCCCTGTAGTTGTGTGGCTTCTAGCTTCTGAGGTAGAAATCGTTGTTCGTATTGGCGTCGAATCGTATCAAAAGACGATATCCCATCCAGCAATTTAAGGATAAAAAATTCCTCATCTCGCAGTTGATAATATTGCAGTGAAATCGGGTCTTTAATGCCCCAATATTTTTTGCCACCGAATAGCAACTGTTGAACACTCAAGTCGGCTCGCATTTGCAGACGCAGAGGTTGATTCGAAAAGTCTTGAGGACCGAACGACATGGTGGCTGTACTGGCTTTCTCAATCGAATGGGGTTATTTGATAATCAGAGAAGCACGCATGCCCGGTTTGAGCTTGAGGTCGGGGTTTTCAATGTCTGCCCAGACACGGGTTTGGTGATTGACTGGATTAATTTCCGGGCTGACAAATGAAATTTTTCCCTGGAACTCGAGTTCATTCTTTGCTCCCTGATTCACGACGAGCACTACAGGCCGACCTTTCAAATTTAATTCCTGCAGTTTTGATGCATTTATAAGTCCCTCTGCGCGTAGGCGGTCGAGTTTTAAAATTCGAAGTACGGTATCGCCAGGTCGGACCCATTCACCATTCTTTGCCATAATTTGCACGACCATTCCCGATATCGGTGCCACTACTCTTCGCCGTTGAACAGCCAGAGAAGCAATCTCTTCTGCGTTTTGTTTCAAACGGGCTTCCAGTTGAGATGTCTTCGCATCTTCTGTGGCTTGTTCGATTTCCAGTTCTGCTTTTTCTGCAGTAAGTTTTAGTCGGTCCAGTTCGGTTTTGGAGATACTCTTGGGATATTTCTTGATGGAATCTTCTGCACGCTGTAGCTCAGATTTCGCCACTTCATATGCCTTACGGGCAAAGCGAATATTAACGTCATTTTCTGCTTTCAGCTTGGACATTTCAGATTCCAATTTCGCCTGTTTTAAAAGTAAGACGGCTTCTGAATCTTCAATTCGGGCCAAGACTTCTCCTTCTTGAACCGACATTCCTTCCTTGACCAGCATTTTGTTGAGCTGACCGACTTCACGTGCGGGAACTTCCACCTGTTCTATGAGGCTCACCAACACTGAGTCAATTTTCAGACCGGAAGAGCCCTGTGATTGTGCGTGGGTGCCAGTGAGACCACAGTTCACAAACAATAATCCTGCGATGATGGTGGACAAAATGATCAAAACACGTGAATGATTCATGATATTTAATTCCTAGTCACGGATAAGGTAGAAGGAATTGATGAAGTCGAAGTCTGATACAGGCTTGGTTAACAACGTTTTTGGGGATACTTTCACCTCATATCACATCCGCTTCCAGAAGGCCACGTAAATTGCCCGAACTCTTCTGACGGGATGTAAACACCTGACAAAACTACGGAGAACATTGTCAGAATACCCTATTTTTTGGGATCCACAATTGAGATTGGGACATTGTGTCCGTTAAGATCGAGTAAAAGAATGGTATTTATAATACTGTTGAAATCGAAAATTGTTTGAAACTCTTTGTATTTAGGTACTAATCCTATGGATCAGTCTTCAATAGCATACTGGCATAAAACAGATTCCCGTCGCGCTTTTCTCAAAACTGCGGGAGCTGCTGTAGTGGGTGGTTTTTTCGCACCTGCGATTCTAGGGGCTGAAGATAAAGCCGGCGTTAAGAATCCCGTGCTGGGTGAGGGTGAGTATAAATATGAAGCAATCCACGGTTGGGGTGAGGTTCCCAAGCACATTCAATGGGGGGAGACTCATGGTGTCTGTGTTGACGAAGCAGGATTGATTTATGTCAAGCATCGTTCCAAGACCAAGACCCCGATGGATGCTATCGTCGTATTCAGCCCGGAAGGCAAGTTTGTACGATCTTTCGGCAAGGAGTATCATGGTGGTGGGCATGGCATCGATGTTCGCAAAGAAGGAAATGCAGAGTTTTTGTATCTCTCAGATACCAAACATGGAGTTGTTGCCAAGACCAACCTGAAAGGAGAAGTCGTCTGGAAAATCAGTCGACCGGAAACTCACGAGCATTACAAGAACTCGAAAAATCGCTACAGTCCTACTAACGTCGCTTTTGCCCCTGATGGTGGGTTTTATGTCGGCGATGGATATGGATCACATTACATTCATAAATACACAAAAGAGGGAAAGTTCGAATTCAGTTGGGGAGGCAGTGGCACTGAAGCAGGCAAGATGAAAACACCTCATGGAATGTGGTTGGATGAACGGAGTGGAGAACCAAAAATTGTTGTCTGTGATCGTGCAAACCACCGTTTGCAATATTTCACGCTAGACGGAAAACATTTGGGTTTTGTGAATACAGTCAGCTTCCCTGCCGATATTGATATTCGTGGCGACATCATGGTTGTCTCTGATTTGCACGCACGTCTCACACTGTTTGACAAGAATAATAAAGTGATCACTCATTTAGGTTACAATCAGGATTGGACCAACCAAGTTCTGGATGGCTTTAAAATTCGAAAGCAGCCTCAATCCTGGGAAGCAGGGCGATTTGTTCACCCACATGATGCGTGCTTTGACGCGGATGGCAATCTCTTTGTGACTGAATGGGTTACAGTCGGCCGGGTTAGTAAGTTGAAAAAACTAAGCTGATGCCAATTTCCTTAACCCTTAATCTTTCCATTTCTATCCTATTCACCATGGTTGGAGCCTGATGAATTTTCCTGACGAGTTCGACGAACAGCGATTCATCGAAATATGGACGGCGGTGCAAATTGAACGCCCGGTAAACTTTTCTCTGTTTACATTTGGCGATCAAAATCTACCTTACTTTCTGGTTTGTGGTGCGCCGCAGCGCGGTTCCACGGTCAGTATTCGCAAGGGGGAAGTGCGTATTACACGTCCCATGATTATTACTCCGGACCGAATGGAACCGGAATTTCAAAACTTCTTCGAGGAGCAGGAAGAAGCAGAATTAGCGGCGTTTCTACTGTCTCGAACAGCCGGTTTTTCGAATCTCAAATTTACCAACACTAACGGTCCCGAACGTATTGTCAGTGATAGCATTGAGGAAGCAGTTGCCAAATTGAATCAACAGCTCGACGATGAAGAAGAAGAGCACGTCGCCATTCTCAGTGCACCACCCAGCATGGGAGGTATTGCTGTGATGCGTTATGCCGCTGAGCGTGTCTGGGAAAGCGCTCCTGGAAATATTCAGGAACTGAGAGAACGCGGCTTTCTCAACTAATAACAGAGTATAATTCTTCAGCGAAAATTGGTTTGCTCTCAGTCTTGGTTATTTCGGAATCCGATTCAACGTATAATACGCTTGAGGGTGAAGTAATGGTTGACCATCATTGCTTCTCACTCCATTCGCCTGAAGTTCGTGAACGTAGAGTTCACGCAGGCCGTTGACTTTTAATTTAACTTTTAAACCATCTGCGGAAGCAGTGAGGTTTTCGAAAGTCAGATCTTTAGCCAGAATTTCATCACTGCCATACGAGGAGTGATATGTATAAGTATAACTTTTCATCTTATAAGAATTCGGATCTGTGGCAGTTTTCGGATCAACGGGTTTCGTGAATTCTAATTCGAAACCATCGGGCTGAGCGCGCATCTCCTTAATTTCGAATGGCATCTTCCGCGTCCAGACTAATCGCTGTAGTCCGTAAGAAGCGGTTCCCAGACTACTCCAGCCACGGTTGCTTAAGCCGACAAACACGCTACCATCGGTTCCCTGGTCCATGCGGAGTACGGCAGAGGCAAAGCCTGCACGAAACGGAAAGCAGGCTCCCTGATACTGACCATCAATTTTTTCCAGAAAGACACGTTGCATTGCAGCTTGCGTAAATTCGCCGACGAAAAACTGACCATCGAACGGACCAAATTTACCACCGCTATTATCAAGCATAATGTCAGTGGTCGACTGTCCTACTTTCTTGTATGGAAACCAGACTGCCGGAGGCTTGAGCTGTGGCATTCGTTTGATGGCTGCGGGAAAAGGCAGGCCATTCGGAATACTTTTGATCCCCTGAATCGGGGAGCCTTCAAGATTCATGGAGGCCAGTGCTTCGACATGATGAAAGAAGGCTCCTTCGCGCATATGATGCAAGGTATTAGTAGCAACCCAATTTCCCTGTTGATCAGTGTAGAACATATCACCGGCTCTGTTCGCGCCCAATCCAGAAGGTGAACGCATGCCGGCACAGACGGGAATCAGTTTTCCGGCGGGAGTACATTTCATGCCCCAGCCGCGCCAGCGACCCTGTGAAAATCCGAGCGTCGGTTCATGGACGGTCCGTTGTTTGTGTTCTTGCTTGAGACCCAGGCCGATATTCAATGTCAGCCACATGTTACCCTGATGGTCGAGCTTAGGCCCATAGGCATACTCATGATAGTGCCCTGTCACGCCCCAGCCTTTAGTCACAGTCAGATATTCATCTGCCGTCCCATCTCCATCGGTATCACGAATGCGCGTTAATTCGCTGCGTTGTACGGTGTAGAAGGAATCATCTTTCCAGATTAATCCTAGGGGTTCATGCAGTGCAGTCGCAAAACGCTTGTATGTCACATTTTTCGGTGGTTCATCATACACGCCATCCAGAATCCAGATTTCGCCTTTACGAATCGTAACAGCCACACGCCGCTCATCAAGCACAGCCATACCACTGACCTCCAGTACAAGATCGCCGGGCGCTGGCTTCCAATTTTGCGCACGAGACTCCGTTTGTGCTTTTGGTGTCATAATCGAAACGAGTCGATAATAATCTTCTTCACTCTCGGCGAATACAGACTGTTGTCCGCCAACGTAAGAGAAGCACATCGCCAGGGCAAAAACCAGAAGGAAAAAATGTGATCGTTTTACCATTGGTACTTCACCTCGATTGTGATGTTGTCAGTAGCGGGAATCGGAATGATCCAGTCGGTTTCGTTTTCAATCGTGCGTAGTTCACCGGTCTTTGCGAGAGTTCCCGAGACAGATGCCGTTAAGCCTGTGCTATTTTTCATAGTAGACGAATTGATCTGTTTCAGTGATTCGCCGGTTAATCCACGGAACCAGAGGCTTGCCTGTTTACTGACTGGCTGAGATCGTTTGATCTTTAACTGTCGTTTTAGTGCCTTGTTTTCGATAGGTTCAAATCGGTCTTCAATGTCAAATTGTTGGAAGCGATATAGAAAAGTGGGAATGCCTTCCGAATCAATTTTATACCCTCGAAACTGATAAGGGCTCTCTTCCGAAGAGAATGTCGGCCAGCGTTGGTTTTTGTTTTTTAAGAGTGCCAATGGCGATCCCCCAGGCATCCGAGCAGGGCTTTCACCGAGAGGAATCGCCGGAGGTGCAAACCGAATAAACCAAGTCCCCTGTGCATCGAGGAAGCGTCCTTTCCAGGCGATAGCAGGTCTCAGATGTTCGGCATCAAATGCGAAGTGAATTTTTTCTGGGAAGCCGACAGCAATCGCATGAGTTCCCGCTTCTTGCATGAAGGTACGTAGTATAATGGGGCGTTTTTCCGGAACTAACTCGTAGTTTTTGGATTTCGCTTCGATTATTTTTTCAGGTAGGGGCTGTTTCTTGCCTGCTTTCAGATAGGACCAGACGGCAGCGATTTGTCGGTCCACATTGCCATCGAGTAGTGATTTGTTCTGGCTTTTTCCATCGGGAAAAAAAGTGGGCATGCGGGTTCGCGGTTTAAGTGCTCCCGGATTCAGCAAAAACTTGCGAAACCAATTTGCATGCACGCGATTAGTGACATCACCGAGGTCGGTGCCTACCACACCAGGCATGCTTTCACCACGGATTGGATGGCATTGTATGCAACCGGTCTCCAGCATAGTGCGACCAGAGGAAGCCAGCTTTGTAGATTTAGGGAAAGTTTGATTTTCTGTTTGACTCTGACGGCGATCTACTGCTTCAAACAACTCAGGTAAAGTTGAAACCATTTTGGCAGGAAAGACGGGCATACGGGCCTGCATGTGAGGTCGAATAGCTCCTTTTCCATTGAGTACTTTTGTTAGCCATTTTTTTTGTAACTTATAACCGATGCCAGTTAACGTGGGAGGAATACGTCCTTCATCACCCAAGTCGATATGCTCGACGGTTTCAAAGTAAGGTTTGCGATTGAAGCCCACGCCCCCTTGTTTCTTTCGTTCGTGGCAGGCATAGCAGTTGAGTTGCAGCATTTGAAAAGCGAGCCGCTGTTCTGATTTTGATTGACTCTCGCGTGACAAGCTTGCTAATGCTTGCTCTATCGCAGCTTGCTGTTGATCATCAAGAGGATAGTAGGGCAGGCCTTTCTGATGTTTACTGAGGCAGCTTGAAGACGCTTGCCCGTCCAATTTTTCAAGAGGTTTCGCATATTCTTGCGGTTGTAGATTTTGCGCCGTGTGGCAATTCACACACTTCAATTCCACAAATCGTTTTTTTCCTTCAGCAATGAGTGTAGAGTCATTGTTTGCATTTTTAATTTCATCTTGGTGTCGTTGGTCTCTTAGTAGATAGGCAGCAATGTCTGCAGCTTCGACAGCTTTTAATTTGAGATTCGGCATACGTCCTGCCGGTCGGCTTTGATCCGGATTCAGCAGGAAGAACGTTAGTGCCTTGCGAGTATACTTTGCTGGAAGGTTCCCATGCGGTACTGATTTTATGGGACGGATTGTGGCTGACAAGCCTAGTTCTTTAATGTCTTCCGGGTCAAGTTGTGCGAGCATTTTGTCGGTAGGGGAAATTTTCGTTTCGCCCGGTTCGTAGGATTCCTCTGGTTCATGACAGGCGATACAGCCGATCTTGTGATACAAGTCCTGTCCCTGTTTCACACTTCCTTTCTTCCAGAATTCATAGGGAACCGGATTGGCGCCTGTGGCCTTGATTGTTGGGTATGCGGTACTTTGAGTAGCTAAGAATGCCGCTAAGGCGTCAATCGTCTGGCGTTTTTCGTTTTCTGGTAAATCGTGAAGTACATCGGGCATCGTTGTGCCAGATTTGGATAAATGCGGGGATGCTAGATAGTCCCTGATCCATTCCCGCTGTCGACGATTACCGATGCCGTTCAAGCGAGGACCGCGTTTGGGCTGTAGATCAGAATTTTCTGTTTGATGACAGGCGGTACAACTCAGTTCACTCAATAAAAGCCGCCCGGCGGTTTGTGGTTTGATCTCACCATATCGGGCGAACCGATCAAAACCTGAGACAAACGGAGCGTTACTTATTTCGCAATGAGCTGACTTTCCAGTGATCAGGAGCACAAGCCCTATCAGAGAGAGTATCAAAGGTTGGCACATCACAAAGATTTTTCCTTACGGCGAAGCGAACAGGGTATATTTCAGCGTTGATGTTCAATACGAAAAGTTTAATTGTATAAAAGATGAATATACTGATCATAGAACAGCATCGTACTGGAATCAATCAGAGAAAGGATAACGAATTAAGTTCGTGAGCTTCTCTACATATATGATGGAAACGTTTGTGCGTCAGCCGTTGTTGCCTCTCTTGAGAGTTGTGTCCCGCACAATGTAAGTGATCAGCGCAAAGAAAATCGATATACTTTGTTATCGATGTTTCTACTGAGTTTGCAAACTCAATTCGCGTTCGTCGAGCGCTTTCTGTAGGGTAGCCGAGTATTCTTTGTACTGGCGGTTCAGTTCGGAATAAGAAACCCCCGTCAACTCTTCCAGAGTTTTCGCATTGGTCCGAATTCGGGAGTTAAAACTGTAAAGTTGTGTCAGTTGGTTGATAAATGCGTCGCGATATTCCCGGCCTTTCGCGTGCATAAAGAAATGAGACAATCCAGATGCCTGACTGTAGTTGGGGCTGATGTTCGGACTAGTCTGAAAGGCATTACGGCCCATAGAGGCAAACGTCTCAAGAGGAATATAATAGTTGTCTTTCAAGAGGCGATA
>JAJDEK010000251.1 GCA_029259875.1 Planctomycetaceae bacterium | reverse complement strand
ACCTAGAATTTGCACATCCAACTTTTTTTCAGATGCCGCGTCGATCAGAATTTGTGATAACTGACGGGCAAACTCTTGAACATGTTGTTCCTGTGGCCCACGCAGAATGACCCGCGCAAAATGAGAATATGGCGGGGCGTTCATCTCTTTGCGATGTCCCAGTTCAAGTTGGGAGAACCCCAGAAAATCATGCTCTGCAGCTTTGAGAATCGCCGGTTCAGCGGGTGATGCCGTTTGTACAAAGACGCGTCCCCCCTGCATGCCGCGACCAGTGCGGCCTGCTACCTGTGCAATCAATTGAAACGTTCTTTCAGAGGCGAATAAATCGGGCTGGTGCAGCATCGTATCTGCATCGACCACTCCCACCAGTGTGACATTTGGAAAGTCGAGACCTTTTGCAATCATCTGCGTACCCAGCAAGATATCAACCTCTCCTGCAGCAAACGCATTCAAGACTTTGGCATGGCTGCCTGCGCCGCGCATCGTGTCACTATCCATTCTTTTGCAAGAATAACCGGGGAATTTTGCTTTGACCTCTTCTTCCAGCCGCTGTGTTCCTGCTCCTACAAAACGCAAGCCTGGTGCTCCACAGCGGGGGCATTGTTTAGGAGGTTGACTCGAAAATTCGCAACTATGACAGACTGCAAGATTTTTATCGCGATGCCAGGTCAAAGAGATTTCGCAATGAGGACAATTGACCGAATTCCCACAGCCTTTACACCACAGTGCAGGTGAGTAACCTCTGAGATTCAAAAACAGAATGACCTGCCCGCCCGATTCCAACGCATGCTGCATCCCGGTAGTAAGAACACGCCCGATTGATTCGTTTCTTCTGATCCGCACATCGTTACGCACATCAATGATATTCACTCCTGGCATTGGCAGGTTATTGACACGATTCGGCATCGAGATCAGCGTATCTTTTTTCTCTATCACACGTAACCACGAATTCAAAGTCGGTGTGGCAGAGCCCAGAATCAGAGGCACACTCTCTAACTCAGAACGTTTCCGGGCCACTTCTCGCGCATGATAGCGGGGAGCCGTCTCCTGCTTGAATGATGTTTCGTGTTCTTCATCGATGATGATTAATCCCAGATGAGGAGCTGGTGCGAATACCGCGCTGCGTGCTCCCACAATGACCTGCACCTTTCCTGCAGCAATATTCTGCCAGTGATAATGCCGATCGCTGTCAGTCAAATGGCTGTGCAGAACGGCGACCGAATCAAATCGAGAACGAAAACGTTGAATCGCCTGAGGCGTGAGGCTGATTTCCGGCACAAGCACGATTGCCTGTTGTCCATAGCTAACCACCTCACGAATCGCCTGAATATACACTTCCGTCTTGCCGCTTCCTGTCACGCCATGCAATATGAATGTGCTACCTTCTTTCCCTCTTATTGCAGAGAGCAGTTGATCCAGAGCCCGGCGTTGGTCAACGTTGAGTTGTAAATCATCTTCTTTTTTGATGCCAGCATATGCCGCATCATCACCATTCCCAAACTGTGTGACTCGTTTTTGGAGGCTTCGGATGAGTGCCTTCTTTTTGAGCGATTGAACCGGACCAGAACCACAGTCCGCCGCCTGGGTCAACTCTTCCAGAGTCAGAGGCTTTTCGGCCTTTTTCAGAACATCGAAAACAGCACGTTGTTTTGCTGGAAGTTTTTCGATCACTTCGACAACTTCATTTTCGGCTAGAGATTTAGCTGCGGCCAACTCAAATACGGTCACCAGACGTGTTCCTGCTTGATTCTTGACACCGGCGGGGACCACGCACTCTAAGACCTGCCCCCAACTACATAAGTAGCGATCCGCAATCCAGCGCGTGAGTTTCAGCATTTTCGCATTGAACAGCGGACGGTTGTCCAAAATGGCTTCAATCGTCTTCAAACGAATGCTAGGCTGATTTTCATCTGCTGGGCCCACACCAACACAATAAGCGACCACGAATTGATTCCCTCGTCCAAAGGGAACGCGAACGCGATGCCCCGCACGTAGCGAAGACCGCATACTATCTGGAACAAGATAATGAAAAACTCGATCCAGAGGCCGATTCAACACGATTTGTGCGAGATAGAGATCCTGCGCAGATTCCCGTTCCCAAGGCATGGGATTTTCCGGAAGTTCATCTTCTTCAAATAGGCTCTGTTGCTTCGGTTTACTCATATGGTCAGCAGGATATACTAAGGAAATTGGTTACCTCGATTTGTAACTCTTTGGAGTGGTTAACTCAACGATCAAACTCGACTATCGAGAATTCGATAAAAAAGATTCTTTCAGCACTGACTTTTTTGGACTTCATCAGAAACGTCAGGGATGATTGATAGAAACGATTGACTCATGCGCATTGGAATATTTGGCGGTACTTTTGATCCTGTGCACATTGCACACCTCCTGCTAGCCGAACAATGTAGAGAACAATGTGACCTGGATGAAGTCTGGTTTGTGCCGGCGGGAAGTCCACCTCACAAAGAAAACAATGAAATATCTACCGGAAAACAAAGACGGGAGATGCTCGATTTCGCCATCGCAGGACATCCGAATTTTGTCGTCAAAGACCTCGAACTTCATCGAGAAGGCCCCAGTTATACCATTGAAACACTGCGGCAATTGAAAGCGACTCACCCGGATGACAAGTTCTTTTTAATCGTGGGCGCTGATTCCGTACGCGATCTGCATACGTGGCATGAACCAGAGGCGATTCTGGAGATGGTGACTTTAATCCGTGCCAATCGCCCCAACATTAGTCTACCAGATATGACAGAGCTGACTCAAACATTCAGCGAAGCAGCCCTTTCCAAAATCCTCTGGGTGGCCATACCGGGAATCGAGATTTCCTCGACTGATATCCGTAAACGGGTTCGCGATAACAAAAGTGTCCGCTTTATGACTCCGCGTTCTGTGGAAGTTTATATCCACAATAACAGACTGTATTTAGACTAAGATTTCCCTAAATTCAGATTTCCCCTTCTCTTAAGACGGCTGAACCTCTTATAAATCAGTGCAGGCTACTGGAAATTCCTGTCCATTTCGATCAGAATTGTACAATAGAAGTTGGCTTCGTCTTTTTTAGCGATGCCTGAAGGACTTCTGCGGTGTTAAGTGAAAACAAAACAGGCATGGACTGCCAGCGTATTGTGTTGCGCGCACCGGCTACTACCTGCCATAAAAGCCTCACCAAATTAAGAAATAACTTTGATCCTCTTTCAAAAGCAAGAAAACGGGTTAAGCCATTGAGAATCTCAATCAGCGTTGATCAACAATCAGCCTGATGAACATATTCGTAAGGAAAATATTATTGTCATGGATTCGAAATCTTCCACCAAAACAAATGCACAACCGGTAGAAGGGAATCAACTCTCTGCCTTTGATTATGCGCCCCGTACACGGATTATATTTGGTGGCGGATCTTTAAACCAATTGGGAGACCTCTCTGCTGAACTGGGTGCAAAGCGAGTTCTGCTGGTCACAGATAAAGGGCTTGCTGAAGCAGGTCATGAAGCCCGGGCGATCGCCTCTCTGGAGAAAGCCAATCTGCAAATTACGATCTTTGATGATGTGCATGCCAATCCCACGACAGAAGATGTCGAACGAGGTCTACAGGTAGCACGTAACCACCAAATCGATTTGATTGTCGGCTTGGGTGGCGGTAGCAGTATGGATTGCGCCAAAGGGATCAATTTTCTGCTAACCAACGGCGGGAAAATGGAAGATTACTGGGGAGTCGGAAAAGCCACCAAACCGATGCTCCCACTGATTGCAGTCCCTACAACAGCTGGCACCGGAAGCGAAGCACAATCATTTGCTGTCATTGCCCATCCGGAAACACATATGAAGATGGCTTGCGGAGATAAGAAAGCAGCCTGCCGAATAGCAATTCTCGATCCTGAACTCACACTGACCATGCCCCGCTCCGTCACGCGTGCCACAGGAATCGATGCATTAAGTCACGCGCTGGAAACCTTTGTTACGAAGCCACGCAATGAAATTTCCCAACTATTCAGCCGACGTGCCTGGTCACTTTTAGCAAATAGTTTTCCACAAGTTCTCAACACACCTGATGATCTGACGGCACGGGGAAATATGCAGTTGGGATCACACTTCGCTGGCGCTGCTATCGAAAACTCAATGCTCGGCGCAACCCATGCCTTGGCGAATCCCCTCTCGGCACATTTCGATTTAATCCATGGTGTCGCGATAGGCATTATGCTGCCACATGTAATTCGTTTTAATGCAGAATTGATGGGAGAACATTACTCGATTCTCGCAGCCGACATTGGTCTCTGTGAACCACAGGACCCTGCAGGTGCAGGGTTACTGGCCGAGCATATTCAAGCATTAATTGCGAAATCGGGGGCACCGACCTCACTCTCAGAATGCGAAGTTGATCCCAACTTGTTTGACCAGCTTGCTGAAGAAGCATCCCGCCAATGGACCGGGAATTTTAATCCGCGTCCAGTCGATCAGTCCTCTTTAAGGGAATTGTACGAATGCGCATA
>JAJDEK010000026.1 GCA_029259875.1 Planctomycetaceae bacterium | reverse complement strand
CAAGCTGTACTGGAACTTCGGAAATTCGGGTAAGCAGGTCTTCGACAAAAATGGCAAGCCGATTTTGGAAAGCAACGGAAAACCGGTACTCGATAATGGTAAGCCTTATTGGGGCGGCATGGTCTTTCGTTGTAATCTGGACGGAAGCGATTTCGAAGTACTGGGACACAACTTTCGAAACAACTATGAAATCACCGTCGACTCGTTCGGCACACTCTGGCAATCAGATAACGACGACGATGGTAACCGCGGCGTGCGCATCAATTATGTGATGGAGTATGGCAACTACGGTTACCTTGATCAATTGACGGGCGCACGTTGGAAGACACCCCGCACAGGCATGCATGCAGAAATTCCGCTAAGGCACTGGCACCTCAGAGATCCCGGTGTGGTTCCGAACTTGTTGCAGACCGGTGCCGGTTCTCCGACGGGAATCCTTGTTTATGAAGGTTCATTGTTGCCTAAAAAATATTGGGGTGAAGTCATTCACGCTGATGCCGGTCCAAATGTGGTACGTGCTTATCCTGTTGAGAAGGACGGAGCAGGGTACGAAGCTGAAATTGCGAATATTATCACCAGCGAAAAAGATAAATGGTTCCGACCCTCTGATGTTTGTATTGCCCCCGATGGTTCACTGTTCGTTGCAGACTGGTATGATCCCGGCGTAGGCGGACACCGAATTGGTGATCAGAAACGCGGTCGCATCTTCCGTATTGCACCAGCCGATGCCAAATATCAGTTCGATCGACTCGACCTGAGTTCGGTAGAGGGGGCCATCGCAGGTATCAAAAGCCCGAATCTGGCAACACGCTATCTAGCCTGGAACAAGCTACATGATCTGCAAGAACAGGCATTACCTGAATTACAAGAATTGTATCAGTCAGATAACCAGAGGTTCCGCGCTCGGGCCCTCTGGCTTTTGGCAAAAATAGATGGCTGGGCCGAACATTATGTTTCTCAAGCAATTAAAGATTCCAATCCTGATATCCGGATCACCGGTTTACGCGCCGCTCGTCGGTACAAACTGGATGTTATTCCTTATGTGAAACAACTGGTACACGATTCCTCACCACAGGTCCGCCGCGAATGTTTGGTCGCTTTACATCACAATCAATCACCGGAAGCAGCCGGGCTGTGGGTGACTTTGGCTGATCAGTATGATGGTAAAGATCGCTGGTATCTGGAAGCACTGGGTATTGGCATGGATGGACAGGAACAAAAATTTATGTCGGCCTGGCTAAAGCAGGCTGGCGACAAATGGAATACTCCCGCTGGTCGCGATCTACTCTGGCGGGCCAAAGTTCCGCTGGCCATTCCTTATTTGGTCAAATTGATCGAGAACCCGAAAACAAAACTGGATGCATTGCCTCGTTACTTTCGTGTGCTAGATTTCATTCCTGGTAAGGAAAAAAATGCCGCAGTTGCCGAATTGGCTTTGATGAAAGAACCGGGGAACAAAAAAAGAGAAACGTATATCATCGCAGAAGCCATTTCACGAATGCCCGCGAATGTCGTTATGAAAAACGAAAAATACCAGCAAGCACTTGCGCAAGTCGTCGATAGTAGTCGCGGTACCCCGGAATTCACGAAGCTCGTTGAAAAGTTCCAGGCTTCTGCCTACTATCCGGAATTGGTAGCGATTGCTGGCCAATCTGGTAAATCGCAGACTGCCGTCGATGCGATTCGCGCTGCGTTGAGTTTGAAGCAGAAGGCATTGATTCGGAAAGCCTTACAAAAGAAAGGTGGTTCTGAGAAAGAACAGCACCAGAAACTCGATTTGATTTGGGCACTGGGCACTTCCGGTCACAAGGGAGCCAACGCACTCCTGTTAAACGTTATTAAAGATGATCAGGAACCTTTGGTGGATCGTCGTGAAGCGGTCCGGGCGATCGCCAAGTCCCGATCGGGGGCTCATGCTTTGTTAGATCTGGCGGAAAAAGCTAATTTTCATTCGCAGTTGAAGCCGACAGCGGCCGCTGCCATGTCGTCAACCATCATGAAAGATGTGAAGGAACGGGCCGCGAAACTGTTTCCAGCACCTCCTACTAAAGACAACAAACCTCTGCCTCCCATCAATGTGCTGGCAAGCATGAAGGGGGATACTCTGGATGGCCGCGTCATGTTCAACACCAAAGGCACGTGTGCCAAGTGCCATGTGGTCAACGGCATGGGAAAAGAAGTCGGACCGAATTTATCAGAAATTGGCAAAAAACTGAGTCGCGAAGCGCTGTTTGAATCCATCCTCTATCCCAGTGCCGGCATCAGTCACAACTTTGAATCGTACACGATTATCTTGGCTTCTGGGAATGTTGTGAATGGTCTCATGGTAAATAAAACCGATGATGCAGTCACCCTTAAAGATGCGGAATCCATTTCTCGCACCTTCAAGAGGGATGACATCGAAGAAATTATTCCTCAAAAGATTTCACTGATGCCAGCCGACTTGCAAAAAGTGTTGACGCAAGAAGAACTCGTCAATATCGTTGAGTACATGACCACACTCAAAAAAGCCAAAAAAATAGAAAAGGCGAGTCGGTGAATCGAAGGTGTGGTGTGAATCGTATCTTCTAAGGAGAATTCGTTGCGCACTTCGAATTTTGTCGGCTGGCTTGGCGTGGGACTTGTCACTCTCGCTGCCAGTTTCTGGGCTTTCTGGGGAATCATTGAAGCCTTTCACGAAGGCTGGTGCAAGCCCCTGTTGTGGATGCGTCTGTTACAGACGGCTGCCTACCTGAGTCCAGCAATTTTGTTTTGTGGATTCGCCGTAATAGGTATTCGTTGGCCGCGGATTGGAGCTGCGTTATTGACACTGCTCGGGGTCATCATTGCCACCCTCATTGTCATCGATCAATCACGCATTTCACTCGTGATCGTGCTGTGTCTCACAGCTCTACCGGTATTATTGGGGTTCCTGTTTTTATTTGGTCGACCCGAACCAAAAAAAGCCGCCTACCTCGTTGCTTTTGGAATTCCGGTTCTCACATTGATCGTATGTGGTGCGGAGCCCGTGATCCGAGTGAGTACTCGTGTTGATGATGGCGATCGAGGTGAACGTCTTGTGAAAGGGCAGGGTGTGACCTTGCTGTGGGCTCCAGCGGGACCCGGGTGGAGTCGAGAGGGAGGTGTCAGCTGGAACGATGCGAATGAGCGGGTACGTTATTTAACTAAAGACGGTATGTCATTGGCAAAAGAACCACAGAATTTCTGGCGGCTTCCTACGCGCGAAGAAGTTGTTTGCTCTCTGGCTCGCGATAATCGTAACGCAGGTGGAACATGGGACAAGGTACATGAGCAGCCTCGCTACGAGCGCAAACCAGACAAGGAATCACCCTTGTGGGATGCCTATGCACCGCTGATTTATCTTTGGACGGCGGAGGAAAAAGACGAGAAACGTGCGTGGATTGTCGTGTATCATGGCGGCGTCTATGC
>JAJDEK010000250.1 GCA_029259875.1 Planctomycetaceae bacterium | reverse complement strand
TCTCGTGCCACAGCTTCTTGAGTCACTACCACTCTTGAAGCTCCCACAAAGAAAATTGCCAATACTACGAATGCCACGCCTGCCACTAGAA
This sequence comes from Planctomycetaceae bacterium, assembly GCA_029259875.1. Classification (GTDB taxonomy): domain Bacteria; phylum Planctomycetota; class Planctomycetia; order Planctomycetales; family Planctomycetaceae; genus Gimesia. The sequence goes on along the minus strand of JAJDEK010000250.1, from coordinate 2,660 downwards.
AGGTAGCCAGGACAGGAACATAATTACCTTTTAACAAGCTGCGAATCATGATGATTGCAACCAGAATGATCAGAGGCACAATAATCAAAAAAAACAACAATAAAAAATCGCTTTTCCATGTCAAATTGGGACCATCACTCATAATTTTTCTCTCCCTTCAACGCTGCCACACGTTCTTCATCTGGAATCCAAGCCGCTGACAACTGAACCACGCTCGAAATAATCGCAGCCCAGCATAATGCGGCGGTCACGGGAAACGCCCAGATAGCTGTGATCACGTAAGCGGTAAATACTGTCAACAGTACCGATGTGACTCGGAATTTCTTGGGTCGAAATGAATCCGCATGCCACCACCAACGACGGAAGCAGAACAACATACTGAAAAAGATGACATATCCAACTAAACTCGGCTGCCGATCCGTTAAGATTAATGAATAAGGACCGACGGTATTAAAGATAGGATCCAGACCAGCATGTAATTCTGATGCTGCATTTTTCGTTGTCATTAAAATATCGACGTGAAGCAAATAAATCATTGCCCCCACGACTGCACCGACTCCTAACCACATTAAACGCCGTGTGCTGTTATCAAACGATTTCCCCTCAGTCATCTTTGCAACGAATAAGACACTCCAGGTAGCAATTAACGAACCAAACGTCAGCAAAGCAAAGGGAGTAAGGTCAGCGCCACTCCAAAAACCAGTTGAGATGAGTCCATCGGTGCAAAGCAAGATTCCCGTGACTATAACCAAAGTACAGACAACTGCTTTGATCATCGAGATCGATAAATCATACAGCCGACTTCGCAGAGAAATGGACCGAAGTGTTTTCGGTGTCAATCGACGTGGATAACATTGTTTGCGACGATGCTGCTCACGTACATAGCGCTGATGCGCTTCGACTTCTTTTTGTTGCTTTTCTCGAAAGATGCGCGTCTCTTCTAATTTCTGCTGACGATATTCTTCTGTGGCAGTTTGCTCTCCTGGTGTCTGTTCATTTGACAGAAGATCACTAAGGGGAGGCGGACCTTTCACAATCGCTTGAGTCCACCTGGAAATAAACGAGATGGGAGGTGGCCCTTTGACGACAGCTGTCGCACCTTTAACAAACAACCCTCTACCGAGATTGGTAAACAGAGAAAAGATCCCTGTTAGAAACATACTAAGCAGACCAACAAAGAGCAGCTCTAAGAATCCCGGTCTACCAATAGTACACAGGAAGAGGAACAAGCCACCAAAGATGAATAAGAAGAGAGTCATGCCTTTAAAATTTGTTGAAGAAGCCGAAGTGTCATTGCTCCTGCGCACATACTCTGTTTGTACTTGGCTTGAATCTATCTTCCGTTCCGTTTGTCGATTTGCAAAATGTGGTTCTTCAAATAAATCTTCGGGAATCTCCGTGTGCGTTTCACGCTGAAACAGGGCGCGTTCAAATTGCTGCTTGAATTCTTTGATATCAGAAATTCGTTTCTGAGGATCTTTTTCCAGCGCACGTCCGAGAACGGCACGTAAATGAATAGGTAAACGGCTCAAGTCCGGTTTTTCGGAAAGATGTTTCATTAAAATTTCAGCCGTCGATTCTCCATCAAAGGGAACAACGCCTGTAATCATTTCATAGACCAGAACTCCGGCAGCGTAGACATCAACTTCTTTACCGTAGCGGCCTTTGGCCACTTCTGGTGCCATGTAATAAACGGTTCCTACACTCTGTGTATTGGCACTACGACGACTATGGGTAATGAACTTGGATAGGCCGACATCACCTACCTTGATGATCTCGCCATCACGGAACACATTCGAAGGCTTTAAGTCACGATGAACTAATCCACGACTATGCAAGTAAGCCAGCCCTTCAGAAATTCCTGACAGCCAATACCGAACCTGCTCCATCGGCATCCCGTTCGGATACTGATGCAAGGCTTTATCAAGTCCCTGACCAGAGACATATTCCATCACCACCCAATGGTCACCATCCAGGTCAGTTTTGACATCAAAAATCGTGACCAGATTGGGGTGTTTCAAGTTCATACATTGAGTGACTCCCCGTAGCTCGATATCCATATTTTGCTGGAGTAGTTTTAAAGCGACCTCTTTTCCGGAATCACTCAGTGCATAGTACACCTCACCAAATCCGCCCCGATCTATGGCGCGTTTGATCGTAAATCCTTCTAAAGGTTTCGATTCAGGTGCAAAGGTGAATTTCATTCGTTTATTCCATCCGCTGAACAACTTGTTTGTCGTACGGTCAATGATTTGAGGTGAGATTCCCCAACACATATAATTTCATACATGCAACAATTTGCTGCTCTCTACTCTTCAAACGTTCGGAACATCGTTCCGGATCTTTTTATTTCATCAAAACTACTGTCCAAATTGTTTAATTCGCTCGGGACGACGTACAAAGTAATATACCAAGGCTCCAATACCATTGAGGAGCACAATCACGAGTGCCCAGATAATCTTATCGTTACCAGTAGATGATTCGTATTTAAGACAATCGATAAGCATCCAAATCCAAAATACAAATGCCAAACAGGAGATCGCAAAACAGATCAACCAAAATACCAATGCAACAAGCGTGAACATGATTCCAACTTCCATAATAATTCATTTCTGACTAGCGCGAGTAAAACCCCAACTTATTTAAGCAACAACCTCCCA
>JAJDEK010000249.1 GCA_029259875.1 Planctomycetaceae bacterium | reverse complement strand
GTCTTATGGCCGTAGTGGACACCCGCTTCAAGAATTTCTTTCACTACTAAATCTGACATTTACAAACTCCTCTTTTTTTTAATGGGCACATGGCCTTCAATGGGCCACGTTCTTAAATAAATACAATCAATAGACTTAGCTATTGAAGGCGTCAAAAATATTTACAAAGTGAATTATGCGCAATCCGAGCGAAAAACACCGCGAAGTGCTCTTGTCTGGATAGTATCGGAGTTTTTTGCACCCGTCAAACCTTGCGACCGTTAATTCATCGAATTGAATCGAATTTGGAGCCTGTGAACCGCCAATTGGACTCATCCTGAATCCAAGGACGCGATATACTGAATTAACTTCGTTTTTTGTAAGAAATGGCACGGTATTACGAATCTATAAATAAAAACTTCCTTTACCTTCGATATCATTTCAAAATGTCATCAACACTGCACGAATTTTCAAACAGCATCCAACAGCTTAGAGACAATCTGATTGCGCTCGAACGGAAAACGGACCAACTTGATCTCTCAGGCCTAAGTGGTCGGGAATGGTTTGAAATTCTACAACGAAAGTTAATTCCACAACTTTCTGATCATGTCTATCTGGTCGTCGCTGTCGTAGGAGGCACCAATATTGGCAAGAGTGTGATCTTCAATCACTTGGTGAACCAACAAAATAGCGCGATTAGTCCCCTGGCATCTCAAACCAGACACCCTGTCTGCCTGGTCCCTAAAGACTTTGAACAGAACCACAGTTTGGATAAAATTTTCCAGGGATTCGAGATGACGCCTTGGTCATCTCCGGAAGACCCTCTCAAACTGGACGAACAACATCTGTTGTTTTGGAAAAGTAGTGAAACGCTGGCTTCAAATTTACTCGTGCTGGACACACCGGACATCGACAGCGATGCGGAAGTGAATTGGGAACGTGCAGAACGCATCAGACAATGCGCAGATGTCTTGGTCACGGTATTAACACAACAGAAATATAATGATGCAGCAGTAAAACAGTTTTTTCGTGAAGCAGCTCGTGAAGACAAAGTCGTCATCACCATTTTCAATCAATGCGAACTACCTGACGATGAAGCCTATTGGCCTCTCTGGCTCAATACATTCTGTCATGAGACCGGGGTTCGGCCTGAATTTGTATTCATTGCTCCTAATGATCGTCAAGCCGCCACCAGCTTGCAGCTCCCTTTTTATGCTCGTTCGTTTGAACCGACATACTCTGAAAGCCCTCCTCTAATCGATACTAGCACGACTCCCTTGGACGCTCCCAGTGATTTGATGAAGGTGTTATCACAACTTCATTTTGGGGACATCAAAGTCCAAACACTCAAAGGTGCCTTAAACTATCTGGTCGAGCAAAACACAGGGGTTCCCGCCTATCTCCGGGAAATCAAAATTCGCAGCAACGAATTTCGCTCTGCCTCTGAACTACTTTCAGAACATGAATTAGCGGAAATCGAAAATTGGCCTTCGGTCCCGAATTCTGTGATCATCGATGCCGTTCGCAAGTGGTGGCAGACTCAAAGAGAAGGCTGGTCAGCTCAAGTACATGGTTTTTACAACACCATTGGATCAGGAGTTCTCTGGCCAATTCGCTACATCCAGTCTCTGAGAACGGAAGAAAAACGTCCTCCCATGGAACTCTATCGCGACCAGGAATGGTCTGTTGTTCTACAAACGATTGAGCGCATTTATGATCGCCTTACTCTCGTAAGCGAATTAGGAAACGAATTATTAACCAACCGCTTGAAAACATTACTTAATGGTACCTCGCGCGAACAATTGTTGAAGACTCTACATCAAGAACATGCTGAGTTTGATTTCACTGCACAACTTCAAGAGTTAATCAACAGTGAAATGGCGTTCTTTAAAAATGAAAGCCCACAATATTATACGTTCTTGAAACAATTAGACAGAGTCGGAGCTGTAGCACGCCCTGCCTTAAGCGTCGGCTTGTTTTTTGTTGGTTTTGGCGCGGTCGGTGATGCAGGTACCCAACTCGTAACCAATACCATGATCCAATCTGTGGTGAATGTGGCTGGCGATGTTGCTGGAGGAGCTGCGGCAACGACAGTGGGAGAAACAGCAGTCAGCAGTACTGCGGCAACAGGTATGGGATACCTTGAAGCAAAATTCCGAAGATTTCATGCAGTATTTGCACAACAACGGACGGAATGGCTGGCAACAGCAGTTCGGGAACACTTGTTAAAAACACTACCAGAAGAATTAAAATCAGCCGTTGACCTTCCAGATTCAGAAGTTTACTTGGCGGTCCAGCATTCGGTATATGAACTGGAAAAACAGTTAAGCCAACTATCTGTAATGGAAACAAGAACCTAAAACAGGAATTCATTCCTAATGCCTACCTCTGAATTAGCCCAAATTGAAATGCTGGCAGCAGTGGATAGTTTGATTCATCAGCTCAAACTATGGAGCGAGCAGAAAACCAGTTGGAAAACAGCACAACAGAGCCAGGCAGTGATTCGTCAATTGCTACCTCGGCTGAGTATGTTACGCGTGCGTCTCGAATCACCGCTGGTAATTGCGACCTTTGGTGGTACAGGGACCGGCAAAAGTAGTTTAGTCAATGCGTTAATTGGTTCTTACTGCACAACATCAGGTAGGCAGCGCCCGACCACAATGAAACCAGTGCTCATCGTGCATCCAGAAACAGACCTGGATCGTTTAGGATTAGACTTAAGCCAATTTCAAATTGAACAAAAGAAAATCGACCAACTACGTAACATTATTCTCATTGACTGCCCTGACCCTGACACTTCTGAATCCAGTGATGAAGAAAATAATTTAACCCGCCTGCAACATATTATCCCATTGTGTGACATCCTGCTTTACACATCTACACAACAGAAATATCGATCATCACGCGTCTCGGAAGAGCTAAAGGAGGCAGCCATTGGTCGTCGTCTGATCTTTGTACAAACTCATGCTGGTTTAGACGAAGACATTCGGGAGGATTGGCAACAACAACTTTCGCAACAGTTTGAAGTTCCAGAAATTTATTTTGTCGACTCTGTACGAGCTCTAGAAGATCAACTAGCAGATCGACCACTGGAAGAAGAATTTGCCAATTTACAAAACGTATTAAGTACACAACTTGGAAAGTCGGAACGCTTACAGGTACGGCGTGCTAATCTGCTCGAATTAATTCAGAATGCCATCGATCACTGTTCTCAAAAAATAAGCATCGCTTTGCCTGCGATTCAGGAACTGGAATCGTTTCTCAAACAACAACAGGCAACACTCACAACCCAAATGTCCCAGGAACTCCGTAAAGAGTTATTAGTCAGCCGTAATCTCTGGGAACGGAGACTACTCTCCTGTGTCTCTGACTCCTGGGGCTTCAGCCCGTTTTCTACCATGCTACGTGTTTATAATGGCTTGGGAAATCTATTTGCTTCTGCCAGCTTATTTCGAGCGAGAAATTCGGCACAAGTCGCTCTGATTGGTGCACTGCAAGGAGCCCGCTGGATTGGCAACCGTCAAAAAGAACATGCAACAGAAGACCGTTTAAAACGAATCGGATCTTTTGGGTTGGATGACAATAAGCTGAGAGAATCTCAATTATTAATTGATGGTTATGCACAGGAAGCAGGTCTTGAAACGACCCAAGCACATCTTTCCGGCTCGCTGGAAAATATTCAATCAGAGGCCGCTTCAGTCGAAGAGCAGTTTCTAAATGATGCTGGTACCAAGATAGATGGTATTATCACAAAGTTGGCGCATAAAAACTCGGGCTGGTTCACCAGAATTTTATATGAGACTCTGTTTCTCTCTCTGGTAGTTTATGCGTTAGTCCGGATTGGGAAAAATTTCTTCTATGATTCGTTTCTTGACGAAACACATATCCTCGCCATTGATTTTTATGTAACGGCCGGAGTGATTTTTCTAATCTGGTCTGGTTTTCTGGTAATGATGTTTACCAGAAAATTGAAAGGAGGTCTGGAACAGGAAATCAATCAGCTTTCTGACGATCTCGCGAAAGCAAAACTATCTCACGGGCTTTTTCCACAACTGGAAAAAGAGTGCCAGCAAGTTCACGCTCTACAGCACTCACTCGAACGCATGGGAGGCGAAGTTCATCAACTGCGAAACGGGGTCGCTACATCCAAAATCCTGGGAGCTTGGAAAGTAGCAGAGCCGACACCAGCTGTCAGCTCAAAAGCGCCGCATCTCACTTCACAATAAATTATTTACGATTGTAGAACATCTCAGCAATGCTATAAGCATTCAGTGCCCCCGACCGACTGACTTCTTTACCATCGATTACCAATATCAAAGTTGGTAAAGACTGCACACGATACTTATCGCTTAGGTCTTGATGCTGGTCAACGTCTATGACCCGAATGTGGTTTGACTTGTCCGAACCGATATCCCAGTTTTTTTCTTTCAATGCGGGAAATTCGTTTGTTTTCATCTGCACACAGGCAGGACACCAACTGGCAGTAAACAGAAGAATTTGATGACTGGAAACATCTTTCTCCATTTTGAATAATTTAACGACATGCTCCGGCAGTTGAGGCATTTCCACTGTTTTCATCGGTGCCAAAGAAAGGGATAACACCATTGTTACAGGTATGAGCGTATTCATTGTTCTCCATCACAATCAAAGAAACAGATTGAAAGCACTTTTTGTAATAGCGAGCTACGATAACGACTCGCCCCACCCCATTCAACCGTCAAAGTCGACTCAAATTGACAAGATTCCAATTCCTCGTTATAGAGTCTCTTGAATAGTTCCTCATGGTTTCTACCAATAAAACACCTCACACCCAAGTCTCAAACCTCTAATTTCATTACACTTACGACACCTTTCATATTTAGCTATAATTTTGCCTGAATCGCTCATAGAAGAACTGATGCACTTTATTACAAACAGCGGTCATGCTGTACCAACACGACTCTCCCTGGGAATGATTTCAAAATGACCTGGCTAAAAATGATCCTGCTCTCAATCATTCAGGGAATTAGTGAGTTTCTTCCAATCAGTTCTTCTGGGCATTTAGTCATTGCCGAGAACCTACTTGATATTCAAGCTGATCAGACAGATGTAAACATTGTTCTGCATGCGGGGACCCTCCTCTCAATACTTATTTTTTATCGTAGAACAATTTGGCTGCTACTCACACAGAACCGGAGAGTCATCCCACTTATGATTGTGGGTACTCTTCCTGTGGTCGTGATTGGTTTGACTGCGAAAAAATTTGCTGAGCACATGCTCGAAAGCGCATTACTTGCAGGTTGTATGCTACCCATTACAGGCCTGTTCCTGCTGTTAATCCCCCGCATCCCCGAAACAAAACAAAGCTACACAGAGATCACTTACAAGCAGGCATTACTTGTTGGTCTCGCACAAGCGGTTGCAATTCTTCCGGGTATTTCACGCAGTGGCAGCACGATCGTGGTGGGCCTGCTGACGGGGATGTCAAGACAATCCGCGGCTACCTTCTCTTTCCTGTTAGCGATTCCCGCTATTCTGGGGGCAACAATCCTTGAGGCTGCAGAAATTCTGTCTCACCAGCATGTGAGCACTCCCTTGAGCCTACTGGCAATGGGTGCGGTCATCTCTGCTATTGTAGGATTAATCGCTCTTGGGTTACTGGTCCGCTGGCTTGAGAAAGGAAAGTTGCACTACTTCGCATATTGGTGCATCCCTTTGGGAATTCTCATTGTCATCATGCAGTTAATCTGAAATACAGCGTATTTCATCGGCGTGTGTCACGTCGCACATAACAACGCAATGAACGAGCAGGTAGCACAGAGACTCTGGGATGTAATATTGCACCATCTCGCTTTGGGAAAATGTCAAGCGGCGACTGAGCAGAAGTATCAATCGTCAAATTCCATTCCTTAGGTTTGATACCAAGTGGCAATTCAAATGCCTGTGCATCAGGAGAGGAATTCACCAAGATCATGATATCAGAACCATCTCGAACCCGACGTGAAGAATGCCTTGCCCCAAGAATCGATAAGAGACAGTTCGTATCACGAGTCCAATCTACATTTTGGCCCATCACATTAAACCAACTGATATCAGGAAGCTTTTCAACACCATCTGAGTGACCTGTGAGAAATTTCCGCTGTCTTAAAGTCGGCTCGCAAAGTCGGAAATGAATCAGTTCTTTACAAAATCGATACAAACCGTTGTACTTATCGATCAAAGACCAATCAAACCAGGAAATGAGATTGTCCTGACAATACGTATTATTATTCCCGCGTTGAGTCCTGCGGCATTCATCCCCAGAGAGTAACATTGGGACGCCTTGACTCAAGAATAGCGTCGCAAGCATATTCTTAATCTGCCTCTCGCGCATTCCATTAATCGCCGGATCATCAGTAGGCCCTTCAACACCAAAATTCATACTGATATTGTTCTTTTCGCCATCCTGGTTGTCTTCACGATTCGCATAATTATGCTTGTGCTCATAGCTCACAAGGTCATTCAAAGTAAAACCATCGTGGGCGGTAATAAAATTAACACCATGAAACGGCTCGCGACCTGTTTCTTGATAAAGATCGCTTGAGCCAGAAAGACGAGTGGCATAGTCTCCCAATGTCGGAACATCTCCGCGCCAGAAACGCCGGATATCATCACGGTATCGCCCGTTCCATTCAGCCCAACGCATGTGTGAGAACGACCCCACTTGATAGGCACCGGCGGCATCCCAGGCTTCTGCAATGAGCTTCGTATCTGCCAACAATGGATCTTCAGCAATGGCCTCGACTAAGGGAGGGCTTGGTACAAGATTTCCACTTCTATCACGGCTTAAGATAGAGGCCAGATCAAAACGGAAACCATCAATGTGATAATTGCAGGTCCAATAACGCAGGCAATGAAAGATCATCTCTCGAACAACGGGGTGATTACCATTGATCGCGTTTCCACAACCTGAATAGTTTTTATAGTATTTCCCACCTTGATCCAGATGGTAATAAACTTGATTTTCTAAGCCTCTGAAGGAAAGCGTTGGTCCATTCTCATTCCCTTCAGCCGTATGATTGAAAACCACATCCATAATGACTTCGATGCCCGCTTCGTGTAATGCGCGGACCATCTCTTTGAATTCACGGACCTGAGCCCCTGGTTCTGGATTGGTTGCAAATCCACGATGAGGCGCAAAGAACGCCAGAGTTTCATAACCCCAATAGTTTTGATGGTCTGTGAAAGATCCATCAGGCTCGTTCATGGGAAATTCATGAATTGGCATCAGTTCGACAGCAGTAATCCCCAAGTCAATCAGGTAGGGAATCTTTTCAATCACACCTAAATACGAACCGGGATTGTCCACTCCGCTGGTGGGCGAATTCGTAAATCCGCGCACATGCATTTCATAAACGACGGTATCGGCTAAGTGATGTCTCACATGTCGATCACCGTGCCAGTCAAATTGATCATCAACGACAACACACTTCGGCGGGCGCACAATACCATCGGGTGAGGGTTGAAAATTACCAGCTAAAGCTTTGGCATAGGGGTCGATTAAACGAGCCCGCTTATCAAAACGCTGACCAATGTCTGGTTGAAAGGGACCGTCTGCTTGAAAATGATAGAGTTGTCCTGGACTGATTCCAGAAATAAACGCGGTCCAGATATCTCCCAATCGACCGTATTCTTGATTGAATTTAATAACTTCAGTCGGCTCTAAATCATCAACGTGATCATAAAGTAATAACCACATAGCCGTCGCTGAGCGGCTATAAACAGAAAAATGAACCCCATTATCCTGCGGAACTGCTCCGTAAGAAAATGTATGCATTGAGTGAATCGGGGAACTTAAAGAATGTACCAATTCGCGACCCATTAATTAACCTATTCCGCTAAAAACACTTTTAAACAAATCGCGTGGAAAGTTTCGTCTCTTCCTGAGTGCCAGGTAAAAAAACAGAACTTTCATTTCAACACAGCGATTTCATCTCCGCATAGTATCAGATGTCATTTTACAATACACGACACATCCACAACTACTAAACACTATACCTATACTTCGACGCCCTCCCAGTGAATAATCATGCCTTTTTTTCAGTTCGAAGTTAGTTATCTGAGATCGGCAACTGCCAAAGAAAAAGATCGAAAGAATAAGCCTTTTGTATTTTATTCAACTAAAACTCAGGTTAGATATATATTATCTGATTGTTCCAAGCAGTTAATCAAGTAAAACAAATTTACACAGAACATTTTCACCATAACAAAAACTGAGCTACTGGCAAAAACCAGTAGCTCAGTATGTACTTAACCGCATTGTAAATCCTGTTTTCAGAATCTCGTTTTCTTAATAATCACACTTTCAGATTACCGGAAAAAAGGATCATTGCGGATGGAATTGCTTGGAGTATAAGGCTTGTAAACAGGCCGACTTACAGGTCGGTAAGCAGGACGATAGGTAGGATACTGCTGAGTGGTATTCCTATTAGTCCCACGATATCCCGTGTAATTTTGGTAAGGAGCCAGGTAACGAGTCGTACCACAGTTCCCTCCAGGGCAGTTACCATAACTACAACCTGTTGAGCAGTTTCCGTTAGCACAAGGGCTTCCAGACCCACTTTGATAGCATTGACCATTTGCACAATTCGATCCTCTATAGGCAGACTGTCCACGATAAGTTTGTTGCCCTCTATAGCTGACAGGTGAAGTCAACGCTCTAAATGGTGATGTTACTACATCCAACACGCCACCAGGACGTGGTTGAAAAAACGCGGTCTTAGTCTCTGATGCAAAACCCATTGAGTTCTGATCAGCTGCATTTGCCTGATCTGAAACCAGCAGCATCGAAGCTAAACATATTGCCAATGTTGTTAATAAACGTGTCATCTTAATTTCTCCTCATTTTAATTTTGATTGCCAAATAACTGTAATCATTTAAACCAACGAGCGGTTAATAATACCAATTGCATTCGGCATGCCAAAACGAGAATTCAAAATGTCTTATCAATACTTATCAACAATCAAATAAAGCACTTATATCTTTAACAGAAACAAAATAAAATCATTTACGCAACACATCACATGCAATATTTGTAACAATTACGACACCATAAATACAAAATGACCTCTCCAGAAGAGGGTCGATTCACACTAGGTAATATTTAACGTCATCATTTGCTACTTGGTACGGATACAAAAGGATTTAAGTATCAAATCCAGATGGATACATGTCATCATATTGATAATTATGAGTTTCAAAAGCTGGTGACAGATCTGATTATTCTGAATAGGCGCTTTTGCCGATATTTCTTATAGATTCCGCCCCT
>JAJDEK010000248.1 GCA_029259875.1 Planctomycetaceae bacterium | reverse complement strand
ATACTTTTCCAGTTCAGTCCCCTGCCCCAATGCGCGTGGGTCGTGAGTGGCCACCAGTTGCTTTTTTAACTTTTCAGCAAGCTGTTGTTTGATGGTTTGATACATGGCTCCCTGAGCAACATTCTTTAATTGATCGGGGTCCCTCCGCAAGTCATATAATTCTTCAGCGGGCAATTTGCCAAATGACAATTCGTAGAGTCGGCGATGGTTCTCATCTTTATCTTTATTCTGAATCATATAAGTTTTAGTTGCTCCGTTGTCACAATCGCCATACCAGGTTCCCGGAAAAGCCGCCTTTTGGTAATGCGGCGTACCGGCGGGCCAGCGATCGGGTCGATAATTATGGATATAGAGAAAACCATCCGTGCGAATCGCCCGACAGGGATAACCGCCCATATCGGGAGCTTCCTGAGAAGGCACATGGCGTTCTTTTCCGAAATAGATTTGTCCTCGACTACCATCCACGCGTCCCGATTTCGAGTCTGACAGGACATTCGTTAGACTATGTCCGGTAATATCAGCCGGAATGGAAACTCCGGCTGCCTCAAAAAAAGTGGGTGCTAAATCAATTAGACTCACAAAATCGGTTACCTTCCGTCCTGCTTGAATTTTAGCAGGCCAACGTGCCGCCAGTGGAACACGAGATCCGGTGTCGTAGAGACAACTTTTACTGCGAGGAAAAGGCATACCATGATCGCCAGTCATGAAAATGATCGTGTTATCCAATTCGCCTTTTTGCTCCAATAACGCAAGCGCATCTCCTACCAGTTTGTCAAAGCGTTGCACTTCCCAATAATAGTCGGCCACATCGCTACGAACTTCCGGTGCATCAGGAAAACAAGCCGGCAACTTGATCTTGGAAAGATCCATCCCGCTTTTTGCTCCCGAACCGAGTTCATAAGGTCGATGTGGATCACTACTGCCTAACCAGAAGCACAAAGGAGTCTCCTCATCTTGCTTTTTTAGAAAGTTCTGGAAGTTTTTAAATCGTTTCCCCGCTAATTCTCTGCCGCGTGTTTCCGTTCGTCCCGGCCCCCAGGCTTTTCCCGTATGACCAACGGTATAACCATGCTCCTTTAGAATTTCAGGATACGTTTGAAACTTGTCTGGAAAAATGCAATGCAAATTTGCTCCTGCTTCCAGTTGCCAATGATATTTACCTGTTAGTATCGCACCACGCGAAGGAGTACAGGAAGGTGAAGAAACATACGCATGCTGAAACAGAAGGCCTTCACGTGCCAGGCGATCAAAGGTCGGTGTTTTGACAACGGGATCACCATAGGCGCCCGCATGCGGCCAACCCCAGTCATCGGCAATCGCAAACAGAATATTGGGTCGCTGTTTTTTTTCAGCAGCCTGATTTTCAGGAGTAGTAGCAAAGAAAACGATCGATAAAAGGAAATAGAATGTCATACGTAAAACGTTGTGACCAAAAAGCATAGCGCAACCCTTAACACAGTGAGTGAAATTCAGAATGAGTTTCTGACTCTACTTTACTTGCGGTGTTGAAGGTAAGCAAGTAAATCCCGGATTTCCTGAGATGTCAAACGCTGCTCAAGGCCTTTTGGCATGATGGACGTAGGTGATTCTTTCATCACCTCAATTTCATCACGGGCAATACGTACTTCTGACAAATCGGCAGTTCTCAGGTAAACCGTGTCTGTCGATTCGCGACTAATCACGCCGGTATAAATTTTCCCCGCGTCAGTTACTACCAGATAGGATCGATACCCGCGAGCAAAACTGGCACTCGGTAATGCGATGGCTTCCAGTAAATCGGTCCCCGTGCGAATCGCACCTATTCGCGTCAAGTCAGGGCCGACTTTCCCTCCCAGGCTCTCCACAGCATGGCAGCCTGAGCAGGCGGCTTTCTTGCCAAAAAAAATCTTTTTCCCCTCTTCAAGCCGACCTTCTGTTAATAATGGTTTGAGTGATTCCAAATGTGCTTTCTGTTGCGCGAGATCAACGCCCAGCTTTTTCAACAACGGTGCTGCTGCTTTCTGAACGGTTTCAGGATACTTCTTCAACAAACTCGCTAATTCATCAGCGGATAGATTTGTTGCCGCAGAGGAACCGTTAAGGCCCTTAATTAAAGAGTGCCCGACTCCTGTATCGCTACTTTTTGAATACGCTCTTAACAACACTGGTAAAGCCAGAGGCCCTGGTGCATCTAACTGCTTGGATAACTGAATCAGCTGATTTCCCGAATGCGGTAAACCTGCCAATGCCCGCGCTGCCGCTAAGCGATCCAGGGGTGGATACTCTTCATTCATCCGTGACATCAAAAAATCAAATGTGTCTTGATCGACATTATTTAATTTTGAACCGATGGCCGATAACGATTCAATCCGCAAGTTGGCGGGCTGCCTCGTATCCAGCGCCAGCGATTTCAACAACTCATTCAAATCTGGCAGATCATAATTTTGAGCAATCCGAACTACTAGAATCTGTAACGCGGGGTTCGATGATTTCAGCGTCTTTTCCAAAGCAGTCCGCCAGACAACGGGAAACTCTTTCAAAGAGGATCGCTGAATGACTTCTAATAAAATACTCTTCGCTGACTGCGAAGTTTTGGGGCTGGTCAATGCTTGTGCAATCAATGCTTGAACATCCTGATCAGCCGACTGGGCGATCAGAAAACCTCGCAGTACGGCGGCGCGTTCTTCACTCAAATTCTCTTCATTCAACCATGTTTTTAATAACGTGAGTGTTTCGCCGGCCCAACCCTCGTGCTCGCCAATAATAGTCAATGCTTCTTTCTGAAGCGCGGGATCATCGGTATCCAACAAAGGAGTCACTAATTCTCGCGTCAGATTTCCAGAATCCATTTGATCCAAGGCCACCAACGCTGCTCGACGCACGGCAGGACTGGAATCATTCAAACCAGCCAACATCAAATCACGCTGGTCGATACGAATCATCGCGAAGATCAATGCATGCTCTAATGTACGATCAGGAGACCCTGTTTTCATGGCATGAAACAGTGACTGCACCACAGTTTGCAAATCACTTTCTGAAATAGAAACATTTCGACCCGCTTCACAAATGCGTCCTAAAGCAGTCGCTGCACTACGCTGAGCGGGGGGCTTTCCTGCTTTAACAATACCGGATAATTGCTGAATGGAATCTTTGTCGCATAATGTTCCTAAACTCCTCGCGGCTGTCATTTTCACTGTTTCAGAGGAATTAAGTCCGCCTTGAATCGCCGTACGCGCTTTTTTACTGCCGATACGTGAAAGTGTCCAAACTGCATTCCGTTTGCTGGTATCGTTGTAAAACGAACCCGAGGGAGCAGCAACGACTTTGCCAAGCAAAGGCACGGCAAGGTCACCTGCTTTGGCTAATTCATTAATCGCCTTTTGTTGAACAGCAGGACGCGAATCATTCAATAATTGAATCAAACGATTGGGAGAGAGCCCTTTCCAATCCAAGGTTAAGCCATACGGGTCTGATAACGTCGGCGTGTCTTTTTTTCGTATCCGATAAATGGCACCGTGAATATCTGGTTTGGAAATTTGCGACTGGGGACATCCAATTCGAAACCAGCCGCCGGTATCAATCACAAGCAAACTACCATCGGCGTCTTCAATCACATCTGTCGGATGAAAATCGGGATTGTCAGAAACCAGAAAATCTTCTTCTTTGGTTTCAAACGTCGCGCCATTCCGCACTAATTGAGAACGAATCACTTTGTGCGTGTTGAAAATGGTCGTAAAGATATTGCCTTGATACTCAGGTCCAAACTGTGAAGACCGATAGCGCAACATACCAGAGACAGCAACATGGCCAAAGCGTGTAATCGGTCCCAGCAATTCGCCGGTTCGTTTAAACTCAGCCACACAATCTTCGAAGTGAGGATACACGCCCCCTTCCATCCAGTGTACTAAACAATCCACGCGCGGCCGTGACATTAAGATATTCACCGAGCCGATCATTTCTCCCTCCGGTGTGAAATCAATCTCGACGGGGTTATCCATACCGCCACCACAGAAGACTTCAACATCCGAACCATCGGGGTTGCATGAAAAAATCCGTGCAGCCAGACCTTTACTGGTTACTTTCCCTGACTTGTCTTTAAACTCGTGACCGTGTCGCCCATCACACCAATAAAGGCGCCCCTCCGGGCCACGAAAGCAGCCATGAATACTGGCTGCGTTTCCGGAGAAGCCAAAGTGATCGACAATGATTTTCCGCTCATCAGCGACACCATCATCATCGTGATCAGTTAAACGCCAGATATTAGGTGGACTGGCGACATACAAA
>JAJDEK010000247.1 GCA_029259875.1 Planctomycetaceae bacterium | reverse complement strand
AGCTTTTCCAAAGCCACCATATCTGGTGCTGTTTTGATTTCTGACAAAATTCACTCCCCGTTCTACCAGCCTGAACAGACCGGTTTCTATCATTAGAAAATCAACGTTGATAAATCGGTAAATATTTGTAAGGCAGTTGCATGACAATTAAAGCAACACTCGTTCCGAAAACCGGGCCCACTCCATCTCCGTTCCAGCTTCCGTTTGATGTTTGCGACTTAATCAGAGTGTCCCGTTGACCTGGAAAATAGGCATTCCAGTATTCATCTCCTGCCTGATAAAACGCTTGAGCGGCGTAAAGGTTTAAATAAAATGAATGTCCTGATCGGAAACCAGATTTTTGTTGCTTAAACTGTCCATAGACGTATTCCATACATTCTTCTGCCAAGGGCGATTCATATTCACCTGCTGAATAGAGGCAGGTGATCGCGGCAGCCGAAATTGGCAATCGTGTGCTGTTTCCGGAATTATAGGAATAACGAATTCCTCCTTCCGGCGTCTGGCAAAGTTCCAGATACCGCACTGCATTTTGAATGGTTCCTTTGGGAACTGTGAACCCGGCGTTGTGCGCTGCGCGGAGCCCTTGCATCTGTGTGACGGTAACGCTTCCCTCATCACCCCCGCCGGGTGTATAGATCCAGCCTCCCATTGGACTTTGGCCTGATGAAGTTAGCTGAATTCCGTTTTTGACAACTTTAGCAATACGTGCACGCACTTTGGCATCCGTCTCCATGCCAAAGACACTGGAAAGAAATAACAGTGAGAATCCATGCCCATACATGGGACGGCCATTTTCTGAACCAGCGGCAATTAAGCCGTTATCCTGTGCTTGACTCAATACATATTCCGTCGCTTTTCGCACTTGATCAGCATACGGACCACGACTGGTAGTATTTCCATTCGCCAAAAACGCAATTCCTGCCAGTGAGGTCATAGAAACCGGATAGGTACTACCATCTTGAGTGGTTTGGAAACTTCCCCCTGCGGTTTGTTGCTTGGCTAAATAGTCCAAACCGCGTTTAATCGATTTCACACCGGCAGGTGTCATATGACGAGGTAGAATTTCTTCGCCTTTTATTATTGCAGGAACAAAAAGAAAAAGCATACACAGAAGATGGATTGCTGCTTGCTGAATCAATCGCATTTGATGCCTCTATTCCTGTACTTTTTCACTATTCGTCTAATGACAATACGACTATTACAAATTCATCACTCGCTTAATCAATAGAAAATGTCACACGCACTGCCACTGAAATGGGGATATTTTTAAAGAGAGGTGAGGGCTGTTCATCATTCTTTCCGGTGCTTGTAGTCAGAGTATTACGACTATATCCAGGGTAATAAACGACGGATGAACCTTTCTGAGCACCACCTTCTCCATTAATCGAAATGACTTTCCCTAATTTGACTCCCGTCAGTTTGGCAAGTTTTTCGGCTTGCGTTTTGGCATCTTGAACGGCTTTCTGATAGGCCGCTTCTTTCAGTTTCCCTACATTCGTTACTTTGAAAGTTGCCATCGTATTTCTAGCTTTGGATGCATTATATTGTCCAGGGATACTCGGCGTTGTATCGTTTCCGATGATCACCCCTGCGTCCTTACCTGAATCGACGATCTTGACAATCGTTTCCAACAGTTCTTGAGAGCTTAATTTATCAATTCCGGTCAACCGTAATTTCAATACCTCTGAAACGGAGAGTTGTTGCGATTGTGTATTATTTACAGCCATCCCACGCATCATGGCCTGCATTTGGCTAGCATTCAATGAAGAATACAAAGACATCCCTTCTTCAACGATTTCGAGCCCGGGGATATTCAAGTTTTTAAAAGCAGTCTCTGCCCGACGACGATTGCCATGAAATTTCGTCACCGCATCTCCCGCTAATTGACCTTGCCCAATGACCATACCAGTCAACTCGACAACGGAAGGCTTCGCCTCAATACTCCCCATTCCCACAACGGTAATACCGTTTCCCTCGTCTGCAGAAACTGTGAGCATATTTGCATCCCAGCACAGAAACAAAACCAGATTGAGAGTAATAAAGCGTTGAATCAAGTTGGACATGCCGCTCATTTTAAATTCCATATTTGAGTTTTATAGTATATTGCAGATCAAGGAGCTGACTTTTCTTTGACAGAATTATCAGGAGACTGTTTAGATTCGACAGGGTATGCGGTCACTGACTGGTTAGAAACACAAATCACTAAGTCATTGCAAAAATCAATGGCCCCTCCGAGGGAAGTCAAATCACTTCCTCGATAGATACGATTGATGTCTCCGTTTGTCTTTGAAATTTCAAAAATTCCTCGACTTGTAAATACTAATACTGCTTCTGGAGCAATAAGTGCGCTTAATCCACCAGCCGCAATGGGAAGTGAAACAGCCCAATTTAGTTGATGTGATTTCCGGTCAATGGCTTCTAACTCTTTTGATAAGAGATAGACATTGTTCTGATCAATCCCCACAATCTGAGCTGAGACTTTGACTGGTCGCTTCCAAATCACCCGTTTCGCAACCAGATCCAAAGCAAATACTTCGTTAGCACCTGCTTCTTTGAAATAAACCAGATTCTGGTCTCGAATCATCTGACCGTTAGTGTGTAGCTCGACTTCTTCTTTGATAGCAGCATAATAATAATTTTGGTTCTGTTGACTCACCTTGTATGGATAGCGGAAGACCCAGTTCACCGTTTTTTTGGGAATCGCAATTTCGAATAAGGCACCATTATTAGTTAGAACGAGTAGATTATCGCCTTGTTTTTGCAGATTAGGCACTGGCATAAGTGGCATACCCTGTGACGAAGTACCGGAAACAACAGTTCCTAGTGGAATCGACCACTCTTTCTTACCAGTTTTTAATGAAAGACTGTTTAAAGTAAGTAACTTATTATTTTGGGTATGAGAAATGATATAAATATGGTCTCCATCAACCAGAGGTTTCGAAATAAAACTTTCATTACCGATGTTCGACGTCCAAAATGATTTTCCAGTTTCTTTGTGATAGGCCATTAGCCGATAACGAGCGCGATAGTGATTCATCTCTTTTTGGGGAATCATAGTAGCCAAAACATAATCGCCACTGACGCTGATATGATACTGCTGCAAACTACTTGACTGATGAAAACTATAATTATTGAAATGGGTTCCCAAAGTTTGAAACTTCAAATTTCGCCAAACCAGTTTACCTGACTGTAAGTCGATTCCAAAACAAACACCATAAAAATTGAAGTAGGCACGTTTTGAGTCTACTGCCATGGGTGGAACAAAAGTGATATATGATTTACCTCTGCCGTAATAATTCGACTGGGAATTCGCGATGGCCTGCACAACACTCTTGTCCAGAAAAGACAACTTCCATTTTGGTTTATTTTTTGTCTGCTGTAGTTTCAGAGGTTGCTTTAGCAACGATAACTCCAAACTGGACTGTTCGAGTGACTTAGCAGATTTTGTAGAATCTGCCGTCACCAGCGACTGCAAGTAAACAACGGGATCAATCGGTTGCCCTCCGATGGTGACTTTTTTACCAGGAAACTGTTGCGTAATGACTTGAATATTAGCCGCTGCGCGCTCTGGTTGATGACTGCGAATCAAAGCCAAAGCTAATTTGACATTCAAATTGATCTCAGACAGATTAGTATCGGGGTGGTGATCTAGAACTGACTTCCAATAGTGTGCCGCCTGGGCAAATTCTCCGCGTTCAAAAGCATCATTCCCTAACAACTCGGCGACATCATCTCCAACCGATGTCAAAAAATATTGTGAATAGATATTTTTGGCTTCGCTAATCGCCTTGGGATTTAAAAAACCGCTTTCAGACGACAATTCCGCAAACTGTTTACGAGCTTTGCCATCAAAAAAGAGGCGAAACGCTTCACGTCCCTCAGCCGGCAAAGATGTGATTGCAAGCCAGATACGGTATTCAGCATCAACCAGAAAACCATCATTGGTTGGTAGCAGAGGTGAAGTCGATTTTGTTTCGGCCAATTCTTTCAATGCGGTCAACGCTTTTTCCCACATTTGATGTCGAATATAGCGTTCGTAATCGTCGAGTAGATTCAGTTTCTTTTCATCAACTGAGATGCTAAAACCCGGCATCTTATGAGGAGAGGTTCCATCATCGCTTGCAGCGGCAGCTCCTGCTGCTACTGGTTGTGCAAAAGCGATCTGGGCAGAAAGTGGTCCCACCATCCATAACGGGGCAAAAAATGCCACGCAGGTGATAAGACGAAAACAGACTGATTTCAGTTGAAAGAATTTTAAGTGCGCACTCATACGTAACATTACCCATCCTTAGCTTGAGAATGGCCTGTTTATTAGTTTAGAAATCAATGTAATCGTGGCGCGATTTATAAGAACAATAACCAGGACGCTTTGGGGGGAGAGATGAGTTCCCGGTTTCTCCAAATTTTCTATCCATTTTGAATATTGTGTCATCTCGTACAATAAATACTCTTGTTAGTTTCAATCAACGTATTGTACACCATCTTATAATCAAAAATTCAAGGACTATTTTGATGCTTTTCAAATTTTTAATAACTTTTGTCAAAATATGAAGTCTGAGTATTTATTCTTAGATCTTGATGATATGAACAGTTCCTGC
>JAJDEK010000246.1 GCA_029259875.1 Planctomycetaceae bacterium | reverse complement strand
CAGATCGCGTATTAAAGTGAGAATCTCAACCTGATATTTCAAATCCAGCCCCGTTGTTGGTTCATCCAGACAAAGCACCTTGGTCTGTTGAGCCAATGCGCGGGCAATTAACGTACGCCGCCATTCTCCTCCTGAAATTTCGGTAATTTTCCTCTGACGAAGTTCCATCAGCCCCGTCTGCTGAAGTGCCGTGTTAACGTAGTCAGTATCTTCTGCCCGAAAGGGTTGAACCCAACCTCGCTGGGAACTGCGTCCTAATTGCACCGTTTCTTCAATCGTCATCGGCCACTGTGGTTCTTCCATTTGTGGTGAAAGCGCCAATCTTTGTGCGACTTGTTTACGGGAGAGTTGATTGACAGCCTGGCCTTCAATCAAAACTTTGCCTTGGTTCAACACCATGAGGTTGAATAAGGTGCGCAAGAGTGTCGTTTTTCCGGAACCATTTGGGCCTAGTAATACAAGCACATTTCCTGGCTGAATACAAAGCGAAACCTGTTTTAATACTTCCCGTTCTGCATATCCACAGGAAACATTTTCAATTTCAATTTGATGCATATCTGTCGCCTCTTATAACTTTGATTGCTGCCCGCGACTGATCAACAGGAACAGAAAAAACGGACAGCCCATCATAGCAGTCACGATTCCCACTGGCATTTCCGCTGGTGCAATCACTGTTCTCGCTAAAGTATCTGCGATGACCATTAAGGCTGCACCTAGCAGACAACTACCTGGTATCAACAATCCATGTCGGGGACCTAACAGAATCCGCGTCATATGCGGTGCTACCAACCCCAAAAAACCGATCACTCCCGAAACGGCGACACAAGCTGCCGTACACAACGTAGCCGCAATCAGAATCATGAAGCGAAACTTTCCAATAGGAAGTCCTAGTGTCAATGCCGTCTCATCACCAAAAGAAAGCAAATCCAATGGCCGCGACATCAGCCACAGTAGACAACCACTGAAAAGTATAACGGGACCTGTCACTATAATTTCGTTCCAGTGGCGCCCAGAAAAACTGCCCAGAAGCCAATTAAAAATTGTAGAGAGCATTTCGTGATTTAAAAACATAATCAGGGATACCAGCGCGCCGGTAAAACTGCTTAAAGCAATTCCTGCCAAAATCAGAGTGAGTAAATAAGAATTTCGTCCCGCGTTACTCAAAGCAGCGATGACAAACACAGCACCAACAACGACAATCGCTCCAACAAACGCAGACAAAATCAACCACGGAATTTGCCAGGTCGTCGCAATGACAGTCGTACTCCCGACAATGAAGATCAACGCGAGCGTTGCCCCCAAAGCGGCACCACTGGAAGCACCAATGATAAAGGGATCTGCCAACGGATTGCGAAAGACTCCCTGAAACGCTGCTCCAGCAACGGCTAGCCCTCCCCCCACACAGGCAGCCAAGATAACGCGCGGCATACGAATTTGCCAAAGGATTATGCTGATATAGGAATCCTCTGACGGATTCCATAGCCCGTCCCAAATTTCGTGATACGAAAGTTTGACTGCTCCCCAATGCATACCCAGCAACAACGCGACAAACAAAAGACCGATTAACGGTATCATTCGCCAGACTAAAAAGGGTTGCCGGGATTGCATAACCTGAAGCGTCCACTCTGATTTTTATGGTTTCTGAAATGCTTCAGGGTACAGCACCTGAGCCACTTTTTGTAAGCCCAGTACCACACGTGGGCCAGGGCGGGAAATGAAATCTTCCTCGATGAGATATACCCGTTTATTTTTCACAGCTTTCATTTGCTTCCAACCAGGTTGTTCGCCCAGCTTGCGAGTTACCTCAGCTGGGTCTGAACGACCTTTTTTTGAGCGAGGTAACAGGATCACATCCGGATTCCGCTGAATCAGAATCTCCTCACTCACTTGAGGGTATGCGATTTCGACATCATCAAAAACGTTTTCACCACCGGCGAGCGTGATCAGCTCACCAATGAAAGAACTCGGACCTGCTGTCATTAACGGTTGATCCCAAACTTGATAGAAAACGCTCGGATGCCCCTTTTTCTGGTAGGGTTTGATCTGTTCTTGAATAGAAGTGATTTCCTGTTGCAGCTTCTTGATTAACTCTTCACCTGCTTTAACATGCCCGGTAGAACGGGAAATACCACGAATCGAGTGTTTAATATCAGCCACAGATTGTGATTCGAACAATAACACGGGAATTTTCAGTTTTGTCAGTTGCTCGCCAATGAGCCGATGATAGTCCCCTCCCAGAAAAACCAAGTCCGGCTTCAACGCAACCAATGATTCCAAATTCACACTTCCCGGATTGGAAAGACTCACTTTTTTTAGCTTCTGTGTTCCTGCAGGAAAATCGCAATTCGTGGTGCAGCCCACCATTTGCTCACCCGCACCAATGGCAAACAGAATTTCGGTATGTGAAGGGAGCAGAGAAATAATGCGTACCGGTTCTCGAGGGATGCTTGTATCCACCCCTCGAAAATCTTTTACGGTCACAGGAAACCCTGAGGCAATCTGTGATTTTGATACTGCTGGCGTCGCTTCACTGGAAACAGGGTTTGGCTCAACCGTCCCAGAGCCACAGCCTGTACTCCCGAAAAGAGCCAAAAGAATCAAGAGTCGTCTTGGATTAATCATTTTCATAATTCTGTTGGTATCGAATCATCAAGTAAATTGGAAGCAGTATCAGTCGCTCATTGTAACATCACCCCGGAATGCCCCACAACGAGCATTCCGGGTATGATGACAGTATCATGCATTGAATTCCACATTCGGAATTAGTGCGAAGCAGTCACTTTTTTACGCAGCAATTTCGCTGCTTCTACCATGTTTTTCAACGATGGTTTTACTTCTTCCCACTTTCGAGTCTTTAATCCACAGTCTGGATTGACCCAAATCTGCTGAGGTTCCAGAACATCCAACGCTTTCTCAAGCAGGTCTTCCATCCATTTCACTGTCGGAACACGTGGTGAGTGGATGTCGTATACTCCAGGACCAATTTCATTGGGATATTTATATTGAACAAACGCATCGAGCAATTCCATATTACTACGTGATGTTTCAACAGAAATCACGTCTGCATCCAAGGCAGCAATTGCTTCAATAATATCATTGAACTCGGAATAACACATATGCGTATGAATCTGCGTCTCGTCTTTGACTCCCGCAGAAGCCAGACGAAAACTATCAACGGCCCATTTTAAATACGCACCCCAATCGGTGCGACGCAAAGGCAACCCCTCACGCACAGCCGGCTCATCGATTTGAATAATCCTAATTCCGCTCGCCTCCAGTCCCTGTACTTCGTCTCGAATGGCAAATGCAATTTGCTGACAGGTTTCGCTACGAGGCTGATCGTCTCGTACAAATGACCATTGCAGAATCGTTACCGGGCCAGTCAACATGCCCTTCATCAATTTCTCTGTGCAGGACTGAGCATACTGTGACCATTTTATCGTCATTGGTCCTTTGCGGCGTATGTCACCGAAGATGATCGGTGGTTTCACACAACGGGAACCATAACTTTGAACCCAGCCATTCTGGGTAGCAAGAAATCCTTCCAACTGCTCACCGAAATATTCTACCATGTCATTCCGTTCGGCTTCACCATGCACAAGCACATCAAGCCCGACCTCTTCTTGATACTTGACATCTCTGGCGATACACGTTTTCAGAAACTCCTCATAATCAGCATCCGAAAGTTCCCCTTTTTTATGGGCGGCTCGTGCTTTACGAATTTCATCTGTCTGAGGAAATGAACCGATGGTGGTCGTGGGAAATGCAGGAAGTCCTAACGCCTGCACCTGTCTTTTGTGCCGATCTACATAAGGGCTTTCACGCTTTCGTATCGACTCGGTAACTGACGCACAACGCTCCTTCACATCCTGCCGATGAACTTTCGGGGAGCTGCGACGGGCATTCATAGCAACTTGGTTCTCAGCCAATGCGTTCGTAACACTGCCTTTGCCTTGGTTGACACATTGGGTGAGTACTCCGATTTCCTGCAACTTTTGCTTAGCGTATGCCAACCATTGTTTGATTTCTGCATCCAAATCAGTTTCGTTGTCGAGATCGACAGGGCTGTGTAATAATGAACACGAAGGACCAATCAGAGTTCGATCTGTGCCTATTCGAGCAATCGTTTTTTCAACGAGTGCTAAGGATTTTTCGAAATCATTCTTCCAGATATTGCGGCCATCGATCACACCAATCGAAAGCGAAGTCTCTTCTGGCAACAGGTCTAACACTGCATCTAACTGTTCTGGTGCGCGCACCAAGTCAATATGTAATGCAGCAACGGGAAGTGAAACTGCCGTTTTCAAATTATCCTGCAAATGACCAAAATAGGTGGCTAACGCGATTTGCAAGCTACCAGCTTTTTGGGATAGATAATCATAAGCCTGCTGGTAAGCAGCACGCTGCGCATCCGTCAAGTCGAGTACCAGACACGGTTCATCAATCTGAACCCACTCTGCGCCGGCTTCTGCCAATTGCGAAAGCACCTCAGCATAGACAGGTAATAAACGGTCCAACAGACTCAAGGGATCAATCTGCTCTTCCCATGTCTTGCCAAGTAATAAAAATGAAACTGGTCCCAGCAATACCGGTCGGGTTTCAATTCCCAGCGCTTTGGCTTCGAGATATTCATCTACGGGTTTGGTAGATGATAGTTTGAACTCTTGATGAGCTTCAAATTCGGGAACGAGGTAGTGATAGTTTGTGTCGAACCACTTGGTCATTTCCAGTGCGGAAACACCTTCGGTAGATGCAGCAAGCGATTTTCCTCCTTTTCCGCCACGGGCCATCGCGAAATACGTGGAAGAGTCCACGATTTCTCCTGACCATTGATAGCGTTTGGGAATGGCACCTACCATCGCTGTCGTATCGAGCACCTGATCGTACATCGAAAAATCATTCGATGGAATATGTTCGATGCCTGCTGCGTGCTGTAGCTTCCAATTCGCAGCACGTAGTTCACGACAAACTTTTAGTAATTCAGCTCCTTCAATTTTCCCAGACCAAAACTTTTCAATAGCTCGCTTTAATTCGCGCTGAGCTCCAATACGGGGAAATCCAAGATTTGTTGCAATAGCCATGCGTTGGCTCCTTTTATTTTTTTGATTGATAATTTTTTTGAAACAAT
This sequence comes from Planctomycetaceae bacterium, assembly GCA_029259875.1. Classification (GTDB taxonomy): domain Bacteria; phylum Planctomycetota; class Planctomycetia; order Planctomycetales; family Planctomycetaceae; genus Gimesia. The sequence continues at coordinate 736 of JAJDEK010000246.1, read as the reverse complement.
GTTACCGACACAATTCACATTTGAATTTGCGCACCGGTAGCCTTTACGAATCTGTGAATCTTTTTGAAACATCCAAGCGCACTACGCGCAGGACATCACGATTGTCACAAACCGTAATTTAAAAACGGAAAGAGACTCTGAGCACACGGAATTCACCGCGTTAGAGTATTGCATCACCTTTTAGACAATGCCCGGCTGAACTTGGTTACCGGATCATGGCCACAACGCGCATGGGAACGCACTGTTTCCCAACACATAGAAGACGCGATTCTCAAATCCACACTAGATTGAGTCTAGAATTAAAGGCATATGAGACAGATCGCACCAAGAACGCAATGCGCGCAAAGGGGGTGCCGATTTAAACCGAGCAATGGTCGGACTCTGACTCATCTGCGTCTCCAACCCGTCTGTATTCGGGTGAGACATACAGTCGGTCGCACCAATGGACACGCTGCATGTAAAGAGTCATATACCTGTTTTCCTATGAAAACGAAAAGGTTGCCAGAAGTGGGATCACCAGCGCGGCGCCCCATCAACTCCAATTGGGAAGAGGTTAACAAGCGATTTGTTTTGCGTCAACCTGATCATCAAACAATTTGTGCGATCATTCTTCAAACTAAAAAGGGGCCACCCGGAGTGGCCCCTTTTCGCGTCATCTTGGACTCACCATTACGGTGAGCCCAATCTGTTTCTAACTGACGACTCAGTCCCAGTTTAAAGAACCAGAACTTTGATA
>JAJDEK010000245.1 GCA_029259875.1 Planctomycetaceae bacterium | reverse complement strand
CACTGGATTCACGTTAATCATTACTCCCGAATTCTCAAATGTTGGTTTTGATCGATTCTGTGATTTCAGAATGGTACCAATGTGCTATGATAATCAGACCGAAAGATAGACCATTCAGCAAGTTAAGCCTAGTCCGAATTCAGATATATTAGCGTGATTCAGAACCATTTGAGCCTCTCAGCTTCAGAAAGTACGATTTCCTGATGAACGATCGACTGCCAAGACTGATTTCGGGCGCACTTGTTGGGCTGTCAGGCTTTGCGCTGTGGGAAATCATTCAAATTAAAGGGGTCGCTTTAATTCAGCAGCCTTCATTGGCATCGGTGGCCGGTGCTTGTTGCTTGATTGGCGTTCTACTAGGAATCGTGGGGGTCCTCGCCCCCCATCGCCTTTGGGAAAACGCACTTCGTCAATGGAGAAACGTGTATACACACTTTTCTCACTCAGTACATCCTGCGGATCACTGGTCTGGAAGTTTGTTACTCTCTTTTTCCATGATCGTCTACTTTGTGCTGATGACGAACCTGATTCCTCTACAACCTTCACCCAGGAACAACGATCAGGGCGCCTTTCTCGCTCAGGCACAAGCAGTACAAGAATCAGGTGGGCCTGCCAAATTAACTCGACAACTCTTCACCGGAACCTATCAAGAAGCAAACCAGCATCCACTGTATGTGGCGTTGCTCTCTTACTTTCCCGATTTTGAAAGTGGTAAACGCATCTCGGCAATCTTTGGTTTAGGTGCGTTACTCCTGTTCTCGATTGGAATCGCACAATATTATGGAAATCTTACAGGGGGCTTGACCGGTTTTTTCATTAGTATCAACGCGGCATACTGCCAACTGACCGGGCGTGTTGTCTGCGAAGGGTTGCTGTTATTCTTCCTGGCTGGCCTGTGGCTGATTGTTTTACGACTGCCTGATCTCAAAAACGCGCGTCTTCCGTATCTGCATTTGATGGGGATGGGCCTGCTACTGGGGCTCGCTTGGCTGACGAAAGGCACAGCACTGCTAGTGATGCTGGGACTTGTGGTCTGGATCTGCTCATATGCTGTAAATTGGCGTCAGTTATGCTCCCGGTTCGTCAGAAAATCGGCTTCTGTTGTTAACGAAGTGAAAGGAAAGCAGGCCAACGCAACAAGGGTGCCTCTGAAAACGATCTTCGGCGGTCTGGCTCTGGTCATCGTAAGCTTCACTCTGGTTGCTTCGCCGCTACTTGTCCGCAATACGCGCATGTATGGCAGCCCGACGTTTAATGCGAACTCATACTTGATGTTTCAAGATGAATTCAGTGAACCTCATGCGCTGGCGAAACAGGGAACGCTAAAAGAAGCCGCTCAAGCGTACTTAAAGACGCACTCAGTTTCTGATATCGTTAAGCGGGAAGTAAAAGGCCTACTCTGGCAGACTTTCATTTTTCTGCGCAGTCTGGGACCACTTCCATTTGAAGAAGGACGACTGTTTTTTGGAGTGTTAGCGGTTCCATTTCTGGTCATTGGCTTGATCGCGGAAACACATCCGGCTCGACGCTTGTATCTGATCTGGATGGTGCTGTTCTGGCTGGCGTTTGCCTGGTATCTGCCAATCGCCGCCGGTGAACGATTTTTGATGCCATTGTTGCTGCCTACGCTCGCATTTATCAGCCTGGGAATAGTGCGAGTAGGTCAGTTACTTGCACAACGTCGCAATGTCTGATTGTCTTGTGTAGCTGGTGCGCGATGTTCATCTCCATGCTCAGGAGTCGATCGAGTACGATTTCCAAATACAACCCGGGCGCAGAACATGCGCGACACGTAAGTCTCGTGTTGAAATTCGGTATCTTTTTTTTAACAGCTCATAGTTCAGGAGCATTTGACATGGCGTTCTCGTCTATCATCAGCTTGATTTATCTGAGATGCCTACGTCTACGTGTCATAATCACAAACGGCGTAAAACAGGCAAGTAAGACTTTTGCGCATTATTGTCTCGACTTTGGACAAATCGCGCAAAAGCGAATCGTAAAAATTGACAAAAGGCATCTGATACAAGGAAATCAGAGCTCTCAAAATGGTGATGATCAGGAACCGGTGCTGCATGTGTATGCTCCAACAATAAAAAACGCCTTGTTTTTGATAGTGACAGAATCAGCAGGTACGAAAGTATTCACTCACCAATTTTTTTCCCTCGCGCGCGCGACTCAGACCACGGAGTTTCGGAATCGGCGTGGTCATGTCAAGCTGCAAAAGTACTCACTGAACACAGAACTCAACTGAATAAATTCAAGCAGTGATTAGGAGGAGCTAGTTTGCGCTCTGCGATTTTTTTCTGAGTAGCGGCATGATCAAAGGAACCAGCCAAAGTGCGATGCAGAAGATTCCCAGGCCCGCAGAAATGGGACGGTTGAAGAATGACAACAGGCTATCGTCCTTGGTTAAATTTTGCACAAAGGTTTGCTCTAACCGACCGCCGAGAATGATCCCCAATACAACGGGACCCAAAGGAATTGCAAAGACTTCGAGTACAAATCCGATGATGCCCATACCCAGCATAACCCACACATCAAAGTAACTGCCATTGATTGAATACGAACCGACCACACAGAACATCAAAATTAAAGGCATCAAAATACGGCGTGGTACGCGCACCAATTGAGAACCACTACGAATGGCCAGAAAGCCGAGAGGAATCAACAATAAATTAGCAATGATAAACGTGAGATAAATACCATGTACGAGCACCAGTTGATCGGCGTTATTAAAAATCTCAGGACCGGGAGTGATGTTTTTCATTAATAACACGCCGATCACAATCGCTGTGACTGAGTCACCCGGGATACCTAAGACGAGCGCGGGAATCCAGGCGCCTGCGAGCGCGGAATTATTCGCGCTCGTGGCATCGCCCACGGCATCGAGCGATCCTTTGCCATATTCTTCTGGAGTCTTAGATGACTTTTTGGAAACCGCGTATGAGATCCACGCCGCAATGTCGGCACCGGCTCCGGGAATCATGCCAATCGTTGAGCCGATACAGCTTGATCGAAACCAACTGAATTTTCGTTTCCAGAGATGCGGTAATACTCCACCAAAGACGGGCTTTAAATGTCTATACCAAGATTTGTCATCTTCAGAAATCGCCGCTGATGCTAATCGCTTGGATTCTTCATCTGTCTTCGAAGTCAAGCAATTCCTAAAGACTTCAGAAAGACCAAACAGGCCGATCATAGCGGGAATGAAATTGATACCAGTAAATAATTCATCAAAGCCAAACGTAAAACGGGGGACGCTGTGGACTTCACTCAAGCCAACGGTTGAGAACATCAAGCCAATCATGAGTGCGAGCGCACCTTTGAGTCGGGAACCTGTCGAAACAATGGCGGCACAACTCAAGCCGAGCACATATAACCAGAAATATTCATAGGTCGTAAAATGGAACGCGATTTTTGCTAACTGAGGAGCCGCTAGTATCAGCACCAAAGCACCAAACAATCCACCGGCAACGCTGAAAACCAGCGAGACTCCCAATGAAGTTTCATGCAAGCCTTGTTGTGTGAGTGAATAAGCGTCGTCGGTATAAGCTGCCGAGGACGGAGTTCCCGGTATGCGAACGAGTGTTGTCGGAATATCCCCGGCAAAGATACTACAGGCTTCCAAAGTCACAATCGCAGCAATCGCCGATAAGTTATCCAGATAAAATGTCAACGGTATCAGCAAGGCAACCGCCATCGTAGCTGTGAGTCCCGGAATCGATCCCACAAACAGACCGTACACGGCTGACAGAAAAATGACCAGCAACACTTCAGGTGAAACAATATTCTGTAATGCGGTAATGAATGTCGATTCCATGTTGTTACTTCAATGAGCTTTAAGATTCGCAGAATAA
>JAJDEK010000244.1 GCA_029259875.1 Planctomycetaceae bacterium | reverse complement strand
TAATTGCTTAAATCCGTTGCCTTAACTCTGTTTTCATCAAACCTCTGTGAAACTCTTTCATTGTTTTCAATTGAAACCCGTTGCTTTCAAGAATTTTGGATGGATCAATCAATCTCTGTGATTGAATTTGAGCTGCTACTCTAAAAAATACGTACATTACTTTTATCCATGCAAATGCCTTAGCTCGTTGAAGTATTCCACCCGAGACTTGAAAATCAGCATACAACCAGATTGCAGTCCTTTTACAGGAAGCGGCAATTTTCGAAATACTTTCATTCAAAGAGTGTTCATCAAACACATCTAAAAAGAAGTTTGTCACTACCAAATCATAATTCTGATCAGGCATCGGTTCAGATATTAAATCACGATGATAAAATCCCACATTTCTTAATGTATCTGGCGAGAACTTCTGCATCCGTTTTCGAGCAAGCTCCAGCATTTTCTGACTGGAATCAATATAATGAACTTTTTCAAATTTACCGTCTTTGAGTAACTCAACTAAGAATCGCCCATCGCCTTCACCAATTAATGCTACTTTTTTCACAGATGGTAATTCCGGAAGAAATGCTGTTCGACAACATTCCATTTGGTTGTTAAAGACGATTTTTTCCAATCGTTCAAAATAAGGAGCAATCCGATTGAAGTCCATCATAAAAAACTCAAAAAAATACACGGTGTAAACATCATAAAATCTGCCAAAACAGGTTTTATCTGAGAACTTAGCGAGCATCGATCAAGTACCAGTAGTAAAGTGGCACTCAACAATACTGACATTTCAAATACTGGAACTCGATCCATAAATACTACAAAACTGCAGACCATCACTTGTAAGCAAGCAAACCAAAGTAATACAGACTGGAGACGATGAATTTGCTTTGGATTTCTTGTAAAAAAAGTGACCTCTCCCACCTGTTTATCAGATGAATATTCCCAACGGGAGATTGACAGACAATTCAAACTGCACAGACTCAAAAAACAAACATAGGTCCAGACCGAATAAAAGCTCCAATGACCGACTTGAATTAGTACAAAAAAATGAGAAGCAGAGGAAAAAAATAACCCCACCAACAATTCTCGAGGAAGTACTCCTCTTAATTGGCTGGGAAAACAAAAACAGCCCAGGAAATAGATTGACAATAACACCAATAAACAAAAGCCCCAGACAATTTCCGTGATACTCAAGGTATTGAATAGAAATAGGATTGAAAAAGTAGCAATCAATCCCCAAATACATATCAAAGGTTTGAAATGAATCGTAGCAAATTGGTGTCGTGGGAGTTTACAATGAGTAGCAGGCATCCGAATACTATCTAGTAAGCGATCACCAGAATAGGATAGCCAGGTAACACTGAATAAGATGAAATAATGATGGAAATTGATGTCTATCGAATAAATATAGGAAAAACACCAAAGCCATATTACTCCCACAAAAGGCGCGTCAAAACTCATTGAATTAATGAGCAGAATTGCCTTTGCTGCGAATCCTCGGGAGTCACTTTCAGAAAGTACATTTACATCTGAGTATGAAACACCTATCAGAGAGGAACTATCAAACGTTCTGGATGATATTTTACTTAACATCAATCTCCTAAACGACTTTTGTCTAAATTGTTTAGTTGAATCTTCGATGTAATTGGAAACATGATTGGTATATTTTATTACAGCTATGTTTTAGGAAGGATTCTTGTTGGCAGTCACATAGATATAATAGTGATATAATTCATCGAAACCTAGTCGACTACTGCATAAGATTCACCTGTTGAACCACATGCGAGACTTCGCATACAGTATATCGATTAATCAGGTTTCATAAAAAGAACAAAGGAACCTTTTCAAAATACTATTGCACATTTCAGGAATGTAAGCATGCCGTTAAAAACGGGTACTGTTGAAGAGCCTAAGCTCGATTTAACTCCAATGATTGATATTGTATTTTTACTGATCATTTTTTTTATGGTTGGTACTCAATTTACAGAAATGGAACGTCAATATGATATCAAACTACCAACGGTAACTGATGCTAAACCATTAACGAACTTGCCTGATGATATCGTAGTTAACGTGCAACAGGATGGAGAAGTTTCGGTAAATGGTGAAAATAAAAGCCTTTCGGAATTAGAAGTTACTTTAAAAACAGCAAGACAAAATTTTCCAGGTCAAGCTGTTGTGATCAGAGGTGATGCAACTGGACCTTATCAGAACGTGATGAATATTTTAGAGATTTGCCACCGTGTTAAAATACGTTCTGTCTCTTTGGCAAATCGATTGAGCGACGAGTAAGTAGTAATATGAATAATCGAATCGACAATCTGATAGAGAAAATACTAGCTGGTCGTAACGTTTCTTTTGACCAGGTTCTTTGGGGCGTCTTAATATTGGCAGCAATCTTCGCTTCGATTCATTTACTATCGATGCTCGTCACACGATGGGGAGACAGAAATGCTTCGTCCAAAGCGCTCCTCTTTTCAATTATCGTTCATCTATCATTATCCTTGGGTGTTGTAACATTTTGGCCTGATTATGCACCAAAATCATTGGCAGAAACTCAACCAGAACAAGAGCAAATTCAAATAAAACAAATTCTGGCTGAGAGTACTGAAACCACCAAAAGTAAACAAACCGGAAATACGCCAGTTTGGGAGAAACTTGCCAACCCTGAAAAACAGGAATTGTCACGAATAGATCTAACCAGACCCGAATTCACACCTTTAACGGCCCCTCCTGAAAAAAAACGTCCTCAGGAAGTCTCTGAGTCCCCTATCCCAGATGTGGTTTCTAAAACGGAACTACCAATTACCCCTTCGAAAGTTAAGGTTCAAAGCGTAAGCCAAAAGCGCATTCAATCTCAGGCCCCACTCGAAATTACAGACATAACTGCTGAATCACGCGCCGAAGTTTCAGTTCCTTCAACATCGACTATACGCAGTAAAATGATACGTACGGGCCAGAAAAATCAGCATGTTGAGCGGCAGTCGGCTCTCGGTGCTGTTGATCGAATACAACCTACTTTTAACAACGAACAGAAAACACTCGCACTGAATGCACAATCTGATCCCAAGTCTACATTAGAGCGCAGCACCCAAGGTAGTATGCTCCGAAAAAGAACAGGCCCCGCACCTTCAAATCTGAAAATGAATACGACAGGGATTGAGTCCGGAAGCCCAACATCTAGTAATTCGAACGTGGCACCGACCAAACCACGCTTTACTAGAAGGAAAACTAAAACAATGCGGTCTGCGTCTGAGGGAGCAATTCAGCGTTCTGCGCCGCAAACACCAGCAGGAAAAGTAAATCCGAATTCAGAGCGTTTACTGGCTGAGCGAAGCCCTCTGCCACTCTCAATGAGCAGACAGGGACCTCAGCCTGATGCATTTCGGCCAAACTTCGACGCAGTCTCAAATCGAACGAAAGCAAATATTCCAGCCACATATCGACTAAGAAATCTGTCCAAGCGTAAAGAGATCGCCCAGCGATTTGGGGGTACACAAGAATCTGAAAGGGCTGTTGAAGCAAGTCTGAAATGGTTGGCAACACACCAGGAACAAGCTGGTTTTTGGGATGCAGATCGATTTGGCGCAGGAAAAGTTAGAATTGATGAACAGGGAATCGACCGACGGAGTGCGGGCGCCCAAGCCGATGCAGGATTGACATCTTTAGCAATCTTGGCATTTCTGGGTGCAGGTTACACTCAGGAAGAAGGACAATATTCTGATAATATCAATCGCGCCATTCAATGGATGATTGACCATCAAAGGCCCAACGGATTCCTTGGGGGCGATGCAACTCACTATGCTCGCATGTACTCACACGCGATGGCAACCTACTCTTTAGCCGAAGCTTATGGTTTGCAAAACAATCCCAAATCAAACCCAAAGCTGCGGGAAGCCATTGCACGTGCTGTCTCCTATATCGTAGAAAACCAAAACCCTTATGACGGTGGTTGGCGGTATGTTAAAGGCCAGAAAAGTGATATGAGCATGTTCGGTTGGCAATTAATGGCTCTTAAAAGCGCTGAAATCGCAGGAATTCCTATACCATCAAATACAAAACAACTAATGGTTAAATTTTTGAAAGAGCGAAGTTTGGGAAAAAATAATGGCCTTGCCACATACCGCATGGTTGAGCCATCAACGCCGCCGACACCAGCTATGACTGCGGAATCATTATTCTGCAAGCAAATGCTGGGAATCAGAAGAGATAATCCATCCTGCAAGGAAGCTATCCAATTTATCACTGAACGCCCTCCCCGTCGTTCAGAATATAATCTCTATTATTGGTACTATGGAACATTAGCCATGTATCAATACGGTGGCACTCCCTGGAGAGAATGGAACGAAGACTTGCGTGAACTATTAATTTCTGAACAAATTACGCGTGGAGAAAATGCCGGAAGTTGGGATCCACGACCTCCATGGGGACTATATGGAGGACGGCTCTACTCAACAACTTTGAGCACCCTCTGCCTGGAAGTTTATTATCGATTTTTACCTCTCTATCAAATGGGAGGACGATATGAAGATGAAACTAAGCAGGAATAATAGAATCTCAACTTTGTGCAGCCTTTGATCTATTTGATTTTTCAATATACTTCACTCCAGGCTGTAATTGGGTTCTCACTTCTCACAAATAAAATATCATTCTGAAAATTATTACTGCTTCAATCTAGCATTTTTCCGAAGAAAGAATCGACCGATGAATGCATCGACGAAAGCATACGATAACTTAGTGACTCGATTAAAGTCGACTGCACTACTGGCTTCCTGCTCAGCAGTCCTGGAATGGGATGAGCAAACCTATCTGCCTACTGATGGAACTGCACATCGAGCCAATCAGCTCGCATTGCTGGCAGGTCTGATTCATGAGCAGGCCACGGATCCTGAAATAGGGACTCTTCTTCATGAATTGGAAGCGAGCTCAAATTTTGAAGAAGACTCCTTAGAAGCTGCTAATATTCGAGAAGCCCGTCATGAATATGACCGAGCCACTAAGCTGCCACGAAGGTTGGTCGAAGAGCTTTCAAAAGTAGCCACTCTATCACATCATGCCTGGGTTGAAGCACGCAAAAAAAATCGATTTAATGATTTTTTGCCCTGGCTAGAGCAAATGATTGACCTCAAACGAGAGCAAGCCTCTGCGATAGGCTATCAGGGGACGAATGCCTATGATGCACTGCTTGATGCTTATGAACCTGGGACAACTTCTGAAATCATAGAACAAACTTTTATCCCATTACGCAATGAACTCGTATCTTTGGTTTCAGCAATCAAAGATTCAGGAATCACTCCTGATATCTCAATCCTGACAAGAAAATATCCCGTTGAGAAACAACGTGAATTTAGTGTTTCTGCAGCTAAAGCAATCGGCTTTAATTTTAATGCCGGACGGCTGGATATTGCAGCTCATCCTTTTTGCAGTGGTTTCGGACCAGGGGATTGTCGATTAACAACACGTTATGACGAACACCATTTTCCCGGAGCTTTCTTTGGAACACTTCACGAAGCAGGGCATGGGATCTATGAACAAGGGCTTTGCCAGGAACATTTTGGGACTCCTCTAGGCGACTCCACATCACTTGGAATTCATGAATCACAGTCTAGAATGTGGGAGAACCTCATCGGGCGAAGTCGGGCATTCTGGGACTACTTTTACCAACCCGCCCAGAAATTATTCTCAGAAACGCTTGCGGGTGTTGATCAAGAAGATTTTTATCGGGCAATTAACGATGTCCGTCCTTCATTCATTCGAGTAGAAGCAGATGAAGTGACTTATAATCTGCACATTATGTTGCGTTTTGAGTTAGAGAAAGCATTAATCTCGGGCGACCTAAAACCTGTCGACCTAGAGGCTGTCTGGAACGAAAAATTCGCAGAGTCT
>JAJDEK010000243.1 GCA_029259875.1 Planctomycetaceae bacterium | reverse complement strand
GCAGAGAATGGCAGGCTCTCTGGGTTCAGCAACACTTTATAGCCAACTAAGAACACAACCAGACAAGAACAGAATACCGCCAGCCCACGAGCAATGCGATGTACCCAACCTTCAACTCGTTTTAACTTGACCGTATCTTCTGTATATTTTTCGAGATGTTTCTGAAAACGCTCATGCTCTACTGTTTCCATTCCATATCCACGAACCAGACGTGTGCTTCTCAGATTTTCAGCTAACAAAGACAATTCAGATTCAATTGACACCAACGTTTTGGCATGTTGAAGTTCATAATTTTTACGGTACTGCATTAAAAAGTACCAAGCAGCAGCCAGTGGAATGACGCATTGAAACGTGAGTCTCCAATCAATCGAAATCGCGAATAAAAACAGCACTAATAGTGTAACTGGGTGTTGAGACAGGCGATAAACCCATTGGAAGATACCACTCTCCACGACCTCGACATCTTTGATAAACAAATTGAAGGCATGATCTGTTTCTTTGCCCGATAAATCACCCGGCCCTAATCGCAGCGCTTGCCGATGAATCATATTGCGGAGCGTCATTGAAATATGACGAGAAATCTTCAGACTGAGCTGCCTGGATCTCCAACGAATCAAGACCCGTAAACTGGCAAGAACCAAGGCAACAAGGACCAGGCTAAATAGCGCAGACTGATTTTCTTGCAGTAAAGGAAAACGTTGGTAGAGTTGCTTCAGTACCCCATCCTGATACTTGTTTTTCGCCCACCATACTGAGGGCAGAATCCCCGTATCTGTTAGAGCAATATAGTTCGGATTTTCGAGGGCAGGCAACTCTGTGTTGCCGTTTTCTGGTTCAGTTGCTTCAACCGGCTCAACGGACTCTTCAGGTTCGGCCTTATCCGGCTCGTCTCCCTCTGGCTCAACTTCAGGTTTGGCTTGATCGGGAGGAATAATAGGAGTCTGAACGAACCTGATATCCTGAAGTGCCAGGACGTTTTGTTCTCCTCGAACAGTGATTTTGCCTCGATGGTTGAGTAAGTCGATAATGAGAAATAAATCAACAAGTATCAGAACAAGCAACAAGCCATTAAAAAGCGACCAGAACAAGACTGATCTAGCGGACCCGCGAAAGAATTCCCGCGCAGGGAACGCGCGGTGGAATGCGTTGGGCTGACGATTTGACACAGGACCCACCGAATCTGTTTGAAATTACTAATAAACGAAGCTCGTGCCTTGTTGCTTAAGCAAGGTCACGGTCTTCAAAAAGGATAAAGGCAACCAAGATCGCGATTCCGGAATAAAGCAGACAGCTTAAAGCGGAATGACCAATATAGACTGGCGGTACGATTGTCCCAGTTGCTACCGCTGGTGACACATTAAAGTTATCAAGGTTAGGCAGAATCGTTGCGATCAACTGACCTGTAAATTTTACGAACTCCAGGCCTTCTGATTTAGCCTGGACTAAGTTTGGTGTCAGGTGCCCAATGATGTAGACACCAAAACAAATAATCATGTTCACCATCATTGGCAAGCGAGTCGAAATCGCAACGCTGATTGCCGCCAGAATAGCAACTTCCATATAAATCAAAAGAATTCCCGGCAGAATCAGCCAGACCGCCGCCATTTTTTCTGCGTGACTGGGAACGTCTTTGGAAGCTTCTCTCGCGTCATATCCAACCTTGAAATAAACGAGCAATAGGAAGGTAATCACCAAAGGAAGCATTAACCAAACAACGGCTTTAAGAATGCCCAGATATTTACCCACAATAAATTGGCGGCGATTAATGGGTTTGGACAGCAGTGTCATTGCCGTTTTACCCTCAATTTCATCCGCGATACTTGTACTGGCAGACCAGACTGCAAGCAGTAGGCTACAGATCAAAATGGTTGCCAGACCGCAGTCCATCAACATCTTGACATCATCGCCCATCGAAAAGAACGGCAGAAACGTGTTCAATAAAAGCAAAACTAAGCCCAAGGACAGCAAGAGCAAAAATACGGGCTGGCGAATCGCCTCTTTCGTAGTGGCTCTGGCAATGACACCGGCCTGTGTGTAAGCAGTCACACCGAATAAAAAGATGAAATAAAGCAAGACTCCTGCTCCGGTGATCCACCATTGCACAGTCAGGTCAGAGTTTTCAGCAGAAAAAACCAAAAGGTTTTCCATTGTTTATCCACCACTCAAATAAGATTATGAATTGATAAAATAAGACGCGACATTATCTATAAACCAAAACGGGTGTAGAACCACACAGGCATTCTACGAACCAGACCGCTTCGGATGTTGGATTTATTTTTGAAGTTCTGAAAACAAATAGAACTCATAAAATTAAGCCAACGGACTCCTAATCAGGCATTATCTGAAAATGTGTAGTGCTAAAGTGCCAGAACCCTGAAATGTAGGGAGTTCGCTCCACAAATGTATGAAAACTCGAACTATCAAAACAAATGCTGCAAAGCACTTCAAGCAATGTTTACTTTACCGAGAAAAGGTGGTCAAAGTAAAGAATGCAAGGTATTTCAGAGAGCGTTTTCCCTAATCTACCGCGAACGTCCGCTAAAATTTGCCAAATTAGATTCATACCAACCCGAATCTGCTCAACGGTATAGGGATTACTGGGCAATCCTGAAGTCCCGAATGGCCGGATCTGGAGCGATTTCCTGAATCGATACATCTGTCACATTAGTTGCAAACATCAGCATCATTTCATCGAAAAAATGGTCTAGCTCCGTTTTATTACTAGCTTGGACTATTAATTCCACAGTGCCATCAGACAAATTTTTGACAAACCCCGTAATGGGATGCTGCTTCGCAAGTTTTGAAGTCCGATAACGAAAGCCAACTCCCTGCACGCGTCCCTGAAAAATAGCATGCAGGCAGACAAGAGCCGATGATGAACTTGGTTGATGAGAATCAGCGCACATTACCAATGCTTTTGTGGTGAAATGCATTTTTGATCAATGGCTAAACGTAATTTTGATCGGCTCATTGAGCGATCAAGAAAAACTTGAAGCCTTGAGATGGGAAGCCAAGACAGCAATTCAAATTAAGGCGAAGGAGTTTTCTCCGTGAGTTGACCCGTTTCTGGTAGATCAGAAAAGTCAATACACAGTTCTTCTCGCACAATGCTCATACTTCGAGGAGCATCAATACCTAATCTGACTGAATTCGGGCCGATACGAACTATCGTTAAAGTTACATCATCGCCAATTCGAATTCGTTCGCCGGGCTTACGTGATAATACAAGCATTTCTTTTCGAATCCTTCGTTATCTGTTCCCTCAGACTTCCTTGTTACCTTTACAGAAAGGTTGAAGCCAAATGCAGGATGAGGGTAGTTCAAGAGTACTCATCTCGACAGCTTGCTGAAAACAATCATATTT
>JAJDEK010000242.1 GCA_029259875.1 Planctomycetaceae bacterium | reverse complement strand
AGGGTGTTGCCATTTTTCAAGCGAATGGCGCCATAGACACGCGTGTTAATCAAGTAGTCCCAGACGATCTCGCCTTTGCGATTGTATTCTGTCACAACACCAGGTTGTTCTGAACAGACAAGATAATTACCTTGAGGCGTGTTGCGAACCAGCCGTGTGGATTGCGTGCCTCCTTTTTTCAGTGGGAACTGATGTACGATCTTTCCGTCCCGATCCACTTCGATAATTCGTCCTACTCCACTCTCAGTGATCATGGTGTTACTGTTGGGTAATCTTGCGAAGGCATGGACATCGACGCGTTTCCCTTTATTCCCATTCATGGTTGCTGAATCGTAGGTCCAGACGACCTGCTTGTCCAAAGTCATCTCAGTGGTTTTGGTCCAGCTATCGTGATAAAGGATGTTACCATTGGGCAGCAGATGCACATCATGATGGCCTGCGTGGCCTTTGGTCGGGCCAGCGGTTTTGTGAGACCAGAGCACTTTACCTGTTTCATCGCAGATCGCGACGATGTTCTTTCCATAGGAAGCACCCACCAGAACTAAGCGTTCGGCGTAAGCGGACGCATTGACAAGCAGACACGTGAGCAAGATTACGAAATAGGTGAAGCGGTTCATAGTTCGTGAAAATTTCTAATAGATGTGAATCCGAATGAGACGGGCTGTTACGATATTTTGATCCGATTACGAAAGGACATCGATCTCTTATATTAGTAGTATGATATCACCGAGATCCCTCGGATGGAACTCAAAATCATCGGTTTAACACGGCGATAGACGTGTGTGTTGCAGCGTGATATCATGATGATGCGGCATATTTGAGTTGTTTTCCGTTTAGTTGCATGCCCTTAGATACTCCCCCCTGATTCACAAACTGAGCGACTATAGACATTGGTCGGCAGTCTTACTTTACCAGAGGATTGACATCGATGAGATTGAAGACCGTACCATTCGGATTGTTATTACTGCTCCTAATCAGTTCGTCTGCCATCGCTCAAAATCAACCAAAGCCTGACCCTCAAGCCGACACACGAGTCACCTTCTATGTGATGGGCGACGTACCCTACAAGCCGCATGAAGATGCGAGGCTCCCTAAACAGATTGACGCAATTCCGAAAGATGCCGAGTTTGTGGTTCACTTAGGCGACATTAAGGGAGGAAGTACTCCTTGTGACGAAGCCGTCTATAACAAGGTGTTTGGTATGTTGTGTCAGTCTCCCGTGCCGGTGTTTATCATTCCAGGCGACAACGAATGGAACGACTGCTCGAATCCTGAGCAAGCCTGGAAGCTTTGGAAAAAATACTTTATGCGATTTGATCGTCGTTGGCAGCATACTCTGCCTGTCTTCCGACAATTGGAACGCGAAGAGAACTTTTCATTTGTGAAAGGCAATGTTCTTTTTATCGGATTGAACATTGTAGGTGGTCGCGTCCATGACGCCGCAGAATGGAAGCAACGACATGCAGACAATCTCGATTGGGTCCGCCGCAACCTGCGTCGCTTCGGCGCGGATGTGAGCAGTCTGGTTGTTTTTGGACATGCAAAGCCGATTGCAATTCACAATGATTTTTTTACCCCCTTCAGCAAAGAAGCGAACGATTTCAAAAAGCCGATTCTCTACATTCACGGCGACGGACATGTTTGGATCTACGACCGTCCCTTTGAGGCGAAAAACATCTTGCGCGTCGAAGTCGACCAGGGCGGTATTGCTCCGCCACTGAAGGTCACGGTTACTGATGATAAAACAAACCCGTTCCAATTTGATCGACGCAACGGAAAACTTGCGAAATAACAAACGTGTCGGTGAAAAACGTGGCTCGTTGCGAAATTGATACGAGCGAGTTTGCTTCAATACAGTGAAAAGAACTGGTTGGCAATGGGCCCAAATGCACCAGAACCTCTTATTGCAGAACATGCAGCTCTCAGGTACTAATTGATATTTCGTACGCTGGTGTGAAATAAGCCTTGACTTACATACTATGTCACACATAGTATTGAGTATGTGAGTTGCAGAATGTTGAATCTGTCGAAAGGAACCAGCATGCGAGTCGAACGTGAACTGATGAGAGGCGCTGGGCCTGTGGCTGTTTTGAAGCTTCTGGAAGAGGGCGCGAAATACGGTTACGAACTCGTGGAAGCGCTCTCAGAGCAGACGAGTGGCGTGCTTGATATGGGACAATCGACGCTCTATCCACTGCTTTATAATCTGCAGTCACAGGGGCTCATTCGCCCCAGTTGGCAAGAGGCAGATAGCGGCCGCAAGCGGAAGTATTATTCGCTGACAGCAAAAGGTAAGAAACGTCTGGCAAGTGATACGGCCCAATGGCTGGCAGTGGCAACCGCGATGCAGAGCCTGGGAATACTGCCGAATGTGCCACCGAGGTTAAGAGGAGGTGAGGCATGAACGCTCCCCAATCTCGCTGGAGTAAAGTGTTGCAGACACCGGTTTCGCATCTACTGCGCGGACGTATTACCGGCGCACCAGATCCGCTGGAGCGACTGGATACCTCGTCGTTACCCGACAGTGTTGTCGAATCCATTCGTGCGATCACGACACAACTAAGTGGACGTCGTCGTACGAAGGCAGCGCGACAACTTGTGAATTCATGCAAGTCACTCCTGCTGGAAGGTTGCGCTGAATCGCAACTGGTCGAACAACTCAGCGATTCGGAGAGCATTGCCGCACTGATTCGTGTGACGGGAAAAATTGACTGGGTTCTGAATACACCGCTACCCGCCCACTTGTGGCCGACGGTCAGTGCGCTCGTAGGTCAAAAACGCGTTCGCAAAACTGCTGCGCGTAAGATGCTCAGTCGGGTTTGTCGGAGCCTGAAGTGGCAGTTGGAAGCAGGGCGGACTTCCGAAGCACTTATTGCGACCAACGGCGATGCGATTACCCTGGGGAGTTTGATGTATGAGACCCAATCATTGGCGCCGCTTTTGGATTTTAGTCTGCCTGAGAGTCTCGTGTCTGTCGTACTCGACGTCGTAAAACGGACGCATCTCAGGCGAGGTGAGAAACTGGATACGGCGTGCGAACTCTGTACGCATTTTGCCGATGGTTTGGAGAAGGGCGAAACGGAGGCAGCTTTAATCAAGTCGTTTGGCTCTCCGAAAACCGCGGCGCAGCTGATTCGTCGGGCTTGTCTCAGAAATCGCCCCTTCGCCTGGCGCGCTCGGCGAAGAACGTGGCAGGTAATCGTATTACTGATGATCGCTGTGCTCGTGCCCTGGACTGTTGTGACAGTTCGTTTCCTGGCCGCGCAGCCGACGATTACATTCGATCTGATTCAGGAAACCGATGAGCTGAGTCGTGCAGTGCCCAGGCAGGAACGTGCGTGGCCCCTCTATCTGCTAGGGTTCTCAAAATACACAAAAGACGATCAAGCTCAATTTGGAAAACTCCGTCTCACCGGTTTGATTGAAGGGCCTGCTAGTGAGGATTGGCCTGCTGCGAAGGCATTTCTGAAAAAATATGTCGATGTGACGGAA
>JAJDEK010000241.1 GCA_029259875.1 Planctomycetaceae bacterium | reverse complement strand
GCAACCTCGATTGGTGGTCTGGTGATGGCATCGATACCATCGTTCGCTTCACTAAAGGTGCTGTATGGTTTCTGGGGTGTCACGACGATTTTATTATTTTGGGCACCGCTCATTCGAGCAACCCGCGCGTGGGGCGGGGCCAATCTACCTGGTCGCGCCTTTGGAATACTCGACGGAGGACGTGGACTGGTTGCTGCTGCCATTGGCAGCGGTGCAGTGGTATTATTCTCCTTCTTCATGCCCGACGAAGTTCAAAGTGCAACACCAGACCAGCGGGCAAACGCCTTTCAGCAAGTCATCTTTTTGTTTTCGGGTATCACGTTTGCCGCTGCTGTATTCGTATGGTTTGCTCTACCACGGTGGAGCGAACCGTCCCCTGACTTACCACCTGACTTACAGAACAAGTTCCAGCCGAAAGGAGTCGGCCGTTTGTTGCGAATGCCGACGGTGTGGCTGCAAGCAATCGTTGTTGTCTGCGCGTACGTAGGATACAAGGGTTTGGACGATGTCTCGCTGTACGCATACGACGTCTTGGATTTCGACGAAGTTCAAGCGGCCAGGGTCGGCACACTTTCAATGTGGGTTCGGCCTTTTGCAGCGGTTATTGCGGGCATTCTTGCTGATCGCTTTGGCGTTACCCGGATGGCGATATTGAGTATGCTGGTATTCGGAATGGGCAGTGCTGTGATCGCCGCAGGCGCATTTCGCCCCGGCATGACTGTGTTCTTCTTTGCGATATTGATTGCCACCAGCGCAGCGGTGTTCGCTTTGCGAGGCCTGTATTATGCGATAATGGAAGAAGGACGCGTGCCGTTTGGTGATACAGGCAAAGCGGTGGGCATCGTCTCGGTCATCGGATACACACCCGACATCTTCATGGGACCACTGATGGGTGTCTTGCTGGATCGTTGGCCGGGTGAGTTGGGACATCAATACGTCTTCGCGGTACTCACCTTCTCCGCGATGGTAGGTCTGGTGGCATTGCTCCTTTTCTGGCGCATCATGCGACGCTCGATTTGAAAGCGAATCTGATCGGCGACGTTGCCCGAGTCCTCGATACCATAGTGTTCGAGAAAATCTTCGGGGATCGACGCCGTCATGCGTCCTACTAAGGCATAGTAGAACAGCTGCGTTCCTTCCATCGAAAGGCGGTGTCGGTAACGTTCGAGATGATAAATTTCAAGGTACTTCGAGAAGATCAATTCGCGGACGAGACGCGAAAAGCCTGTTTGCTCGGTGTGATCGAGAAACGTTTCCTTGATATTGAAAGCCAGCCAACCGTCGGTTCGAACGAGCTTCATGGCATTGAAGAAGGCTCGTGGGGGAATGTCACCAAAACCGAGAGCTGCAACGCAGGTTAAGCAGTTAAAACGCCACTCGCGGAGTTCTTCAAGCACGTCAGCGTCCAGGCTTGCAAAGTCTTCGATATAGTAGTCGTCGTAGACGGTAGATCGGTCTCGGTAAGCCGCATCGCGGGCTTCCGGGATGATATCCGCACCCACCAGCCTGGCAACGCCCTCACGCTTGAGGACTTCGCCCATCATTCCGTTACCAGCCCCCAAATCGATGACGCGCAATTCGGTAACAGGTTCGCGGACGGTATCAAGAGCACGTTGCAGGAGATCGGCTACTTTTTCAGGCGAGTTGCAGCCAAGTCGCTCGTAAAAGAGTTGCTCATACAAGCCAGGCCGTTTGTAGATCTCGTCGTAATCGTGGAATCGCAAACGCTTTGCTTCACCGTTCTCGATGAGGGTAAAGAAAATTTCATCTTGCCCTAGTTTTTCTGAGTCGGATGGTGGAAATTGAATTCGGTAGCGATTTGGCATAGTGAAAAGAGTTTATCGACATCTGGGTATTCGTGCAACAGACTCAGAATCCTTTGCATCTCCGCAGCACTCTCCCCTTTCACCGCAAGGAGCAAAAATGGTTTGGTGGCTGAGGTTGCGGCAGAAAGCAACACGAGGGGCTAGGCGCGCCATTCTTATCTGCGCATCGGAACCAGCGTTTCATGACCCGACCGATTGATTAGCCATGAGTTAATGCAGTCACGGACGTTCGCTCCATCATCGTATGCAGCTATCAGCTTTAACCGTACTGCAGGTAAAGGGCAAACATACCACCCTATCATGCTTTTGAGACTAAAAGTTCGGTATAAATTAGAGTTAGTGTAAACTCTTCGGAAATCGAAAGTAGGAAAGAACGTCACGATTTCAATTAGCCGTGATTTTCCAGTTCCGTCTTAGCATTTTCAAACATTGAATTTGTTTGATTTCCCACAGCGGCGATTCCAGCAATACAGGCCATTAAAATCGCAGCCAGCATGACAGCATACTCTACGGAGGTCGGACCATCTTCATCACGTAAAAAGCGTTTCAGAAATTTCATTTCAGTGACCTCTCAGGCAAGCATATAATATGGTGTGTCATCGCCAGTCGTAAATATGAGCACAACGCTGGCGTAATTTCTCTGTCAAAGTGGCTTCGCTATACATTAAATCTACCTCACGTTTGAAATCGGTCTCGGTAAAATTTAGAAAAGTTGTCACAAAACTATGTAATTCCGGATCGAATTCCGATTTTTCCAGTAGGAATTTCAGGGAATGGCTGTTGGGACTCTATTCAGACTGGCATAATAGCCGATTCCCTGTAACAATAAGCAGCACAGAATTTCTCCGGCTTCTGAGAGAAGCTTCGGCTCCCTGAATGATCAGGAACAGACAGGAGTTAGGTCTGTATGAATTGTGTTGTTTACCCCCATTTTATGAACTCTATTGGATAGGATACAATTGTTATGGCCAAAGAAGAGGCCATTGAAGTCGAAGGTACCGTGACAGAAGCACTGGCAAATACTCAATTTCGAGTAGAACTAGAAAACGGGCACCAAGTGATGGCACATGTTGCAGGTAAAATGCGGAAACACTTTATCCGTATTGTTCCTGGCGACAAAGTCGTTGTCGAAGTATCGCCTTACGATCTGAACCGTGGACGTATTGTCTATCGCGAAAGATAGTCGGCACGCATTTGCCGCCAGATACTTTTCCCATACGAAGTGCAGGTTCATTCACTCTTTCTGTGTGATCCCTTGGTTTATTAATTCTGTACTCGTGTTACATCCGTTATAATCTCCTTGTGAAACCTGCGCCGTAATATTATGCCAGATCAGTCAGCGAATAAGGAGCCGCTTCCCTTTGTGCAAATCTTTACCGATGGTGCCTGTCGAGGGAACCCGGGACCAGGAGGTTGGGGTGTCATTCTACGACATCCTTCTACCGGAGCAGAAAAAGAGTTTTCCGGGGGAGAAGTGGAGACGACCAATAACCAAATGGAATTGCAAGCGGTGATTTCAGGATTGGAACAACTGACACGCACTTCGAAAGTCGAAGTCATAACAGATAGCGTTTATGTGGCGAAAGGTTCTCTGGAATGGATGCCGAACTGGAAAAAGAATAACTGGAGACGCCGCGAAGGCAAAAGTTGGAAGCCAGTGAAAAATGAAGAACTCTGGCGAAAATTGGATTCACTGCTGGAACAACACGAAGTCAAGTTTACCACCATTAAAGGCCACAGTGGTCATCCGGAAAACGAACGTTGCGATGAACTTGCTGTTGACTATGCACTGAAAATGCAGAATCAGTCTGATTTGTAGATATATAATTCTGGATATAGTTCTGGAAAACGATGACCGAATCCCCTCTGGAAACTCCTGTTCAATTTCTTAATGGAGTAGGATCGGAACGCGCGGAGCTGCTGCAAAAAATCGGGATTCAAACCGTTGAAGATTTGCTTTGGCATTTGCCGCGGAGTGTGCTTGATCTGACGGATGTCCGCCCTGTGAGCGAACTAGAAGATGATCAGGTTGCTTCGGTCTGCGGAAAAGTGACAGACCTTGACGCGCGCACGATTTCCCGTGGTCGCACCATCACTTCGATCCTGCTTGACTGCGGAGATGGATTTTTGAAGGGAACGTGGTTCAATCAACCGTGGGTCATCAAGCGTTTCTTCCAAGGCCAGTTTCTCATGTTTTCTGGCAAAGCAAAAAAGCGTTCTGGGAAATGGGAGATGTCGCATCCGCAATACCAGGCGCTGGAAGAAGATCTGGACAGCCCTCAAGGCTTAATTTTACCCAAATATAGTCTGACAGAGTGAATTAAGATGTATCAGATGAGACGGTGGGTTCGTGCCGCCGTCGAAGAATATGCGCATCTCATTCCTGATTATTTGCCGGAAGCGTTTCAGCAGGAACAATCACTGCCCCCCCTCTCTCAAGCTGTGATTCAAATGCATAAGCCTCAGACAATGGAAGAATATCATGCCGGGGTCCATCGGCTGATTTATGATGATCTTTTAGAATTTCAGTTGGCGCTGGCGATGCGCCGCCGACTTTGGACCTGTGTGGATAACGCGCCACTCCTTAAAGTGACAGCCAAAGTTGATGCTCGAATCCGTCGGCTCTTTCCTTATGACTTAACGGACGGACAAAACGAAGCGATTCAAGAAGTCAGCGATGATTTGGGATCCGGTCGGGCGATGCATCGCATGCTACAGGCAGACGTCGGCGCCGGTAAGACAGCGATCGCAATTTACGCCATGCTGGCAACCATCGCCGGTGGTTATCAGGCGGTTTTGATGGCACCGACTGAATTACTGGCTGTGCAACATTGGGAAACCATCAACAAATTCTTAAAACACAGCCGCGTAGAGCGGTGCATACTCACTGGCAGCTTATCAACGTCAGAACGTAAAGCGACATTAGAACAGATTGAATCCGGGCAGCAACAACTCATTATCGGCACGCAGGCTGTCGTTCAAAAAGATGTGAAGTATCACGATCTTGGGCTGGTTATTATTGATGAGCAGCATAAGTTTGGCGTCATGCAGCGGGCTCACTTTACGAGCGATCAAAAGACGCCTCACATGCTGGTGATGACGGCGACTCCCATTCCACGTAGCTTATGCATGACCCAGTTTGGTGAATTAGATATTTCAGTTGTCACCGAGTTACCCCCCGGACGGCAACCCGTTGTCACGAGCCGCGTCTCAACGACACCGCAGAGAAAAAAAGCGTGGGATTTTTTGCGAGCCCAAATTGCAGCGGGCAGACAAGCTTATATCGTTTGCCCACGGATCGAATCGGAAGACGCTCAAAATAGTCGCTCCAGTGCAGAAGAAGTCTATCGCAAGCTGCAACAAAGTGAGCTTTCTTCCGCATCCATCGGTCTGGTACACGGCCAGATGGATCGGGAAGAACGGTCTCAAATCATGAGTCAGTTCCATGAGGGGACAATCCAGGTTCTGGTTTCCACAACGGTTGTGGAAGTGGGAGTTGATGTTGCCAATGCAACACTGATGGTGATTCTACAAGCCGACCGATTTGGATTATCGCAACTTCATCAGCTACGAGGACGGGTGGGACGCGGGGCGCATCAAGGAAACTGTTTTCTATTTTCTTATACCGAAAGTGAAGATGCTCTGAAACGGCTTTCTGCGATGGAAGACACAACGGATGGATTTAAGATTGCCGAAGCCGATTTTCAAACGCGCGGTCCCGGTGATATTTTTGGAACCAGACAGCATGGAGAACTGCCATTACGTGTGGCTGACTTACGAAGAGATGAAATCATTTTACATGAAACGCGCGGAGTGGCTTTACGTTTGGTAGAAAAAGGGGAGTTCGACCAACCTCGGTTTGCCCCATTAAAAATTCGGGTACTTGATCGATTTGGCCAATTGATGGATCTGGGACAGAGCGGCTAAGGCTCTAAAGCGCATGCCAACTAAGTCCAAACACGATTGGAAAACCAGGCAGCGAGAGTCCCACTAGTGATGACTGGAAACCAGGCGGCTTGATCTGGTGTAATTAGGTTCGTACTTCCCAGATAATTGAAGCACTGAGAAATTACGAACAGCCCACCCATGACACAAGCACAAACGGCAATATTCAGGATCTGACTACGGCTCTCTTTTCTAAGCACACACGGAATCGACACCATGACGGCTATCAGATTCATGAAAGGGCGTGTTAAACGCGAATGTAAGTCCATCGTCTGTTTTCGGATTGAGAGATCACTGAAGGACGGGTTATTGATTCTCGCTATCAACTCAGGAGTTGAGATCAAAGCACTCGCATTTCGATTACATAATTGATCGCAGCCGACATCAGTCACTATAAAAA
>JAJDEK010000025.1 GCA_029259875.1 Planctomycetaceae bacterium | reverse complement strand
TGTGGCACCAATGACTTGACCGGTTTTCATGCCGCCTCCGAACAGAATTGCAGAATTGACTCGCGGCCAGTGATCTCGGCCGACTTGCGCGCTGATTTTCGGTGTGCGTCCAAATTCACCCCAGATGGCGACTGTACAATCTTGATCCAGACCTCGTTGGTGAAGGTCTTCTAATAGGGCACTTACACACTGATCGAATACAGGAAAGTCTTCAGCTTCTCGTTTAAAGATGGTATTGTTTTTTCCGCCATGCCAATCCCATTTACTGTAATTCAGTGTGACGACACGTGCGCCAGCTTCGATCAGTCTTCGCGCCACGAGCATGCTCTGTGGTACGCGAGGTGCGCCATTGCTGTCGATGAATTTAGTTGGATCGCCGGTACCATAACGCTCAACGGTTTTAGGATCTTCTTTGGAAAGGTCCAGGGCTTCTGCCAGTCGAGAAGAAGTCAGAACGCCCATAGCCTGTTCGTTGAATGTATCCAGGCCGTTCATCATGCCTGAGGCATCTGCTTCACGTTTGAAATTATCGATACTCTGGAGTAGTTTTTTTCGATCAGAAAGTCGTTCCAGAGAAATGCCATTCAAAACCATGTCATGCCGTGTCGGCCCCATCGGTCGGAAGGGGGACTCTGAAAGACCAAGAAACCCGGGCCCTGGTTCATTGTAGGGACCGTGAGTACAAGGATAGCAGAGGCTGATAAAGGGGGGCGCTGATTCCACATGCGCGCCTTGGATTTTCGAAACAGTCGAACCGAATTGAGGCCAGCCACCCTGTGGTTTTAGTTTACGGGGATTATGTCCGTTGAAGCACTGAATGGCATCGTGGCCACTTTGAGATCCCACAATGGAACGCACCAGAACCATTTTATCCATCAGTTGAGCCATGCGTGGAAAGGCTTCACAGATTTCAATCCCAGGAACATTGGTAGGGATAGGACGCCACGGCCCTGCAATTTCTTTGGGGGCATCTGGTTTGAGATCAATCATATCCTGATGTGGAGGTCCTCCCACCAGATAGATCATGATCACAGATTTCTGACGCTTTTTGTTGGCAGGGTTCGATTCAGCTTGCAAGATGCGGGGCAAAGTCAGGCCCGAGAAGCCGAGACTGCCAATTTGAAGGAAATTACGCCGCGTTAATCCATCACAAAATGAGGGCCTTGAATGGCCTTGTCCAAGCAGTGTCAGCATATCTGATCTCTCTCCTGCCGCAGTTTGAAACTTTACTAACAAGCTAATTGTATCAAATTATGTTTATGCGTTCCAGAGGGGCTTGAGAAGATTTTGTGAATCCTCAGTTTCTGGCCCGCTCGCGCAATTCAGGCAGAGCCGCGCGAATTCCATTTGCTCCTAAAGTTGCAATGGAGCCAATATTTACGAATCGATAACCTTCATCTATCGCTTGTCGGCACCGGTCCAGATCACCAAAGGTAATTCCGGCGGGTTTATTGGCAGAGGCTACTCGTTTGGGGAAATCAGCCAATAATTCCAGGAGTTTCGGATGTTGTATTTGACCGATGATTCCCAGGGAAGCAGAAAGGTCCATTGGTCCAGCAAAGAGGACATCAATGCCTTCTACCGCTGCGATTTCCTCAATATTTTCAATTCCTTCAGGTGATTCGATTTGAGCAACGATTGCAGTTTCCTGATTCGCGTGAGGCAGATAATCATCGAAGGAAAAATCCATGAACATAGTCCAATCGGGCGAAACGCCACGTGTTCCTTCGGGGGGATATTTTGCATATTGGACTGCTAGTCGGGCTTCCTCAGCATTGTTGATCTGAGGCACCATGATTGTGTTGGCTCCGATATCCAATGCCTTTTTGAAGTAAATAGGGTCCAAACCGGGAACCCGAATCATGGGCATACAGCCCTTTCTGCGCGCGATCTCAGGGATGTGTTTGACTTCATTTACTCCATAAGGGCGATGTTCCAGATCGACCCACAAAAAATCGATACCCGTATCAACAGAGAGTTTCGCTAGTATTTCTGAAGCATCAGGCATAGCAACTCCCAAGGCGACATCTCCTTGAGAAAGCAGTGTTTTGATTTTATTTTCGAACATCGCAGGGTCCTGAAAAAGAACAGGTTTTATGTACGGAATAGTGATTTCGCTGAAAAGCAAATCGCATAATAAGCGGAAAATAAGAAACGGCATACCCTCGGAGAGTATGCCGTTAATGATTTCTGCTTTTTAGTCAGATGCCCGACTATCGGCCAATGTAATACATTCCCGGGTCGTCGATGATCCATTCCGTTGACCATGTACGCCCATTGTCCTGATTGCAGACATTAAAGAAGGCGGTGTGAAATGACTGAATCCGAGTACCATAAGGGAGGTGTGAAGCAAATCGGTCAGCATGTGTCAAAGGGTCAACTCCAGGACTGGCATAGTAGTGTGTACGCCCATCGGGAGTGAATGACATACCAAGAGTCCACCACCCTGTTTGTTTGATTTCAGGTCCGATAAAATCCTGGCCCATCGTGTCAGCCCGCACGACAAACATGGCCGAATCTTCACTGTTGGGACTATCTGTTTTGCTGTTAAATTGGATGAACATTCCCAGATAAATGGTTTCAATTTTTGTACTGGGACTACTACGTGAAAAAAACCTTCTTCGAGAACGGGAACTTTTTGATTTCATGGGAGCTTTCACTGCTGCACGAAATCCAAATGATGTGCCGGTTTTATCTTCCCATTCCTCAAAAGACGGGATATAAACGCGCGTCACAACACTGGGAGAATAGCTTACTGAGATCATCGATCCCTGCATGATCAGATCATCCTGGTTGGTACCGCGGCTACCTTGTCCTGGAACTCCTGTATGGAGTGTTTTCATCAACAAAGCACTTTTACTGCCAGGAAGACCGCCTCGGGGCGTGGGAATCCGTTGTATCATATCTGGTTGTCCACGTTTCGCACTCTCAGTCCAAATACTATTTGTGGATTGACCTAATGGATAACGGGTTTGCTTATCGACGTTGGTACTACTTTTGGGAAGATTTGTAATGAACTCCCAGGACTCGTCTTCAAAGTCATCCCAGCATCCCTCAACCCGAGTTCCCGTACCAGGAATGACCTGTGCATGTAAATCAACTCCTGTGATGAGAAATGAAGTACTTGCTACTAAAGCCAGACAATGTCTGGAGAAAAAATGATTCCATTCGAGAAACATGGTTTTCTGTCCCTGGTAATGTGTGAAAAGAGAGGGAATTAGGTTTTTAGACCCTGACGTTTGGAGTGTGTTCGTGGTAGTGGGGCAAAAATCCATCTCTGCTCAGTACAGCTTGCCCGCATTTATCGTACTTATTGGAATTATCGGATAGATCGATAGAAATGATTCAAATTATCTTGATATGTTTAATTTGCTGTAAGGTGTTGAGTTATAGCTGTTTTCAGCTCTTTTTTGTGGCTGAATGTCAAAACAGGTGCGCCGATTTTTAGTAGTATCAAACATATATCTGCCGCATGTTTTGTATTTTGACTAACCCGTATAGATTCTTGCATTCCTTGTTGAATTTATCGTGCTGAATTGGATTTCGAAAATGGAATCGCTAAGATAGCGATTTGCTTTTCGCTCAGAATCGTTTTCTTCAGCCGGGCTAAACTCAACAGCACATAATTCATTTGAGGACTTGGTGCTTGTATCTCAGATGACCCTTCAAATTGCATTAATATTTCGAGAACGTAATGACCAATCGCCATGTCTCTGAGCAGGATGCTCTTTCTCAGAGTTTAATTAATACGAAACAAGAAGAACTCATTCTCGTCCTGGATTTTGGGTCTCAAACTGCCCAACTCATTACCAGACGTGTACGTGAGCAGAATGTTTTCAGCCAATTGGCTCGTCCTAATCTCTCAGCAGAGAGAATCAAGGAACTCAACCCTAAAGGCATTATTCTTTCTGGTGGCCCTGCCAGCGTGTATGGCGAAAATGCCCCACAAGCTGATCCCGAGATTTTTAACCTGGGTATTCCTATTCTCGGCATCTGTTATGGAATGCAACTGGTATGTGTCTCACAGGGGTGTGAGGTCAAAGGGGGGGAATCACGCGAATTTGGTCGAACTCCTTGTACTGCCAGTGACCATTCTAATTTATTCTCAGATGTTCCCTCAAATTTTATTGCATGGATGAGCCATGGTGATCAAGTTGAAAACCTAAACGAACACTTTACCTCTCTGGCATCTACCGAAACTTGCCCGTTTGCGGCTGTGAAACATCATAGTAAACCCCTGTTTGGACTCCAGTTCCATCCAGAAGTAACGCATACCGAGTTTGGTGGTGCACTACTCGCGAACTTTGTGAAAAAAGTGTGTGGGTGTGAAGGAACCTGGAAAATCTCCAATCTAATTGAGCAGGAAGTGGAATCAATTCGTGAACGGGTTGGTGACCAGCGTGTCATTTGTGGATTATCGGGAGGCGTTGATTCTTCTGTAGTGGCCGCCTTGTTATATCGTGCTATCGGTTCACAATTGTCGTGCATCTTTGTTGATAATGGGTTATTGAGAAAAGGGGAGGCCAAAGAAGTTTCCCTTCGATTTGGAGAGCATTTTAAAACCGATTTGCACGTGGTTGATGCACAGCAGATGTTTTTATCAGAATTGGCAGGAGTTTCTGATCCACAGGAAAAGCGGAAAATTATTGGTAGGCTGTTCATTGAAGTCTTTCAAAAGGAAGCCGAATCCATTGAAAATGCCCACTTTCTCGCACAAGGAACGCTTTATCCGGATGTCATTGAATCTGGTGCTAATCCCGATGGTCCTGCGGCCACGATTAAATCTCATCATAATGTGGGAGGCTTACCTGAAAAACTGGGATTTGAACTCATTGAACCATTGCGAGAGTTGTTTAAAGATGAAGTCCGTGAAATGGGGCATGCACTTGGATTACCAGACGATCTGATTTACAGACATCCCTTTCCCGGGCCAGGTTTGGCAGTGCGATGCCTGGGAGAAGTGACAGAAGAGCGTTTGAATGTTCTCCGAGAAGCAGATCTGATTGTGATTGAAGAACTGCATAAAGCAAACCTGTACCGAAAGACCAAACAGGCTTTTGCCGTCTTACTTCCAATTCGTTCTGTCGGTGTGATGGGGGATGGGCGAACTTATGAAGATGTTGCAGCGATTCGTGCTGTCGAAACAGACGACTTCATGACTGCTAACTGGTCCCCTCTTCCCCACGATGTTCTGGAGAGAATGTCGACACGCATTACAAACAATGTGCGGGGTATTAATCGAGTGGTTTATGATATTAGCTCAAAACCACCAAGCACGATTGAATGGGAATAATGTCCCTGTTGAACCGTTTTTAATTCTCTTGAAAGCGAATAGAACGACGTAGTTAACTTTGTCATCAGAGATAAGGTTTTCTGATTAGAGGGAAATACCCTTGATTTTGACTGCGTTCAGGGTATGCTGGAGTCTATTCGTAAACATTCTTTATAATTTGTATAAGATGTTTCATAAATCTGAGACTGCGTAATCAATCAATTCAGCTCATTCAAGATCGAAAAGTGCATGGGCTGCTCCCTCCTTTGGTTCCTTCCTAATCTGAATTGTGCTACTTGACATAGAAAAGAAAGTCAGAAAATATGAGTTCGGTCCTTAAGAGCAAAGTTCTTTGTCTGGCTGTGATTTGTTGCTCAAGCATAGTTTTGCTTGCCAGTAGTTATTTTTCATCTGCAATTGCCCAAAAACCATTGGCAAACGAAGGTGATTTAGCCAAGCGTTTGAAGCGAATTCCCGCCACACCTCCGAAAGAATCTTTAAAGGGATTTAAACTGGAACGCGGCTTTCAGTTAGAACTAGTGGCTGCTGAACCGAATGTGATGGACCCTGTTGATGCTTGTTTTGATGAAAACGGGCAAATGTATGTTGCTGAAATGCGTGGATATCCCTATCTCCCGGAGCAGCGTCCCGATTATATTCCTGGCCCCGTGAGAAAGAATGCAGGTGTCATTCGATTATTGAAGGATACCAATGGTGATGGGAAGATGAATGAAAGCTTTGTCTTTGCAGATACGATTACCTGGCCGACTTCAGTTTGTTGTTTTGATGGAGGAGTCTATGTTATCGCACCTCCCAATATCCATTACTTTAAAGACACCGACGGTGATCACAAAGCGGATATCAGAGAGACTGTTTTTACGGGACTACCAACCAAAAATGTA
Organism: Planctomycetaceae bacterium; assembly: GCA_029259875.1. Lineage (GTDB taxonomy): Bacteria > Planctomycetota > Planctomycetia > Planctomycetales > Planctomycetaceae > Gimesia. Next base: position 12,829 of record JAJDEK010000025.1, on the reverse strand, counting down.
CAAGGTCTAGCCAACAACTTGAAGTGGGGGCTGGATAACCATATCTATTTTGCCGGTGGTACGAATGGGGGTTCGATTTTAAAAGACGGTAAAGAAGTGATTGCTTCTGGGCGTCGTGATCTAAAATTGAATCCTAAGACTCGTGAGTTGGAAGCCGTTTCTGGTGGGTCTCAGTTTGGTCATTCAATGGATGATTGGGGAAATCGTTTTGTATGTAGCAATAGTAATCACATTCAACACGTTGTATTTCCCAGTCATTACTTAAAGCGAAATGCTTATTTGGCAGTTCCAAGTACTTTGCGGACTGCTGCCCGTAGAGGAGCCGCTGCACCTGTTTTTCGTCGTAGTCCTCCGGAACCATACCGAGAAGTTCGAACTGCTCGCCGGGCCGCTGACCCAAATTTTCGTAAGCGTCTCTCGCCGACGGAATTGGTGGCAACTGGTTTCTTTACTTCTGCAACAGGAGTCACCATCTATCGTGGTAGTGCCTATCCGAAAGAATTTCAGGGAAATGCCTTTATCGGTGATGTGGGCGGAAACCTAATTCATCGTAAAACAATGGATTCTAAAGGGGCTACATATATAGCGACGCGTGCTGATGAGCAGGTCGAATTCGTGACATCTACAGATAACTGGTTTCGTCCAGTTAACTTTGTAAACGCACCAGATGGGACGCTTTGGGTACTTGATATGTACCGTGAGACAATCGAGCATCCATTTTCTATTCCAGAAGATATTAAACGTCATCTTGATCTGGAAAGTGGATTTGATCGAGGAAGGGTTTATCGTCTGACTCATCCAGAAGGAACCAAATTCAAGGTTCAAAAATTAGGAAAAATGCCCATCGATCAACTGGTTAAGCAATTGGATTCGCCTAATAGCTGGAACCGGGAAACAGCCCAGCGTTTAATCTGGGAACGTCAGGATAAAGCAGCAATTTCACATTTACAGAACCTGTTTCAATCCTCTCAACAACCACTGGGACGCTTGCACTCCTTATGGACTTTGGATGGTTTGAATGCGTTGACTCCAGAAATACTAAAGCTGGCTTTAAGGGACTCTGTACCCGGAATTAGGGAGCAGGCAATCCGTCTCTCCGAGAAATATGTAAAGCAAGACTCTGAGCTGGCACAAGCTGTGTTGGAACTCACCAGCGATCCGGACTATCGAGTTCAACTACAATTAGCCTTTTCTTTGGGGGAATTTGGTAATCAGACAGCAATTACTGGTTTAACTAAATTGGTAGATTCCAAGAATTTTGATAGTGATATGAAGATGGCTATTCTGACTTCCTCTTCAAAGATTGCAGGGCCTTTGGTAATCAGTTTTCTGAAGAAGTCACCCGAAAAACTATCAGGAAATAAGAGCGCTTTGGTTACAGAATTATTAATGATTGCCGGTGCTAAAAAAGAAACTGATGACGCTTTAGCAGTGCTGTCATTTATTTCAAACGATTCTATTGCCTTACAGACGAAGCAAAAAATTCTTGGTGCCTTGGGGACGGGGCTCGCACGAAGAGGGGCCTCTCTTGCTACCTTACTCAATGACAGCAATCTCGATGTTAAAATCAAAGAACGTTTTGGTAAAACGATCGCTGATGCGGTTCAAACGGTAGAGGATGAAGAGAAACCGGTTGCTGAGCGAGTAGCCGCTATCAGATTACTGGGATTTATTGATTACAGTGTGGCTGGTGAAGTTCTGGCTGAGGTCTTGAACCCTCGATCGTCGCCTAAAATCCAACTGGCTGCCGTCGAAGCGTTGTCTCGGATGGGACACAACGATGTGAGTGCTTCTCTATTGCAGAACTGGTCTGGATTCAGTCCAGCTGTCCGAACGGAAGTGATCGATGCGTTGCTGGGGTCATCGGGGCGGATTGACAGTTTGTTGAACGCAATCAAGGAAAAGCAGGTGAAACTCAATGAAATTTCCCGTGATAAAAAAGACTTGTTGATGAATCATCCCAATCAAAAGATTCGAAAACAAGCACGGAAAGTACTAGGCAATGAAGTCAACAGTGATCGTGCCAAGATTGTACTTGCCTATGAAGCTGCTTTGGAGTTAAAGGGGGATGTTGAGTCAGGGAAGAAAGTCTATATTAAAAACTGTGCCGCTTGTCATAAAGTGGGTGACCAAGGGCATAATGTAGGGCCGAACCTGGCAACAACTAAGAATAAGTCAAACAACGATTTGTTGATAGCGATTCTAGATCCTAGTCGGGAAGCCCAATCAAATTACAATACTTATACAGTTGTTACGGAACAGGGCAAATTATTTACAGGGATTATTGCTGCTGAAACTGCAACGAGTTATACAATTCGTCGAGCAGAAGGCAAAGAGGATATCATTTTACGAAATAACATCGATACGTTGCTTTCCAACGGAATTTCTTTGATGCCTAACGGGCTTGAGAAAGAAATTAAGCCTCAACAGATGGCCGATTTACTGCAGTATATTAAGACCTTAAAAGCTCCTCCGAAAAAGTAAAGCTAAATCTTTCACTACATAATAAAAGCCCTCTTAGAACATTCTAAGAGGGCTTTTATTTGTTTTCATGTATCCGAGCGAGTGTTTTACCAATCCATCCCAAGGCTAATAGAACCCCCGAGTAGACTCAGGTCACCCGATTCGCTGGCAGCCGAGCCGGCTCCATTCCACCACATACCATCCCAGGCAGCTCGTACCCAGACGAGTGCACCAGTTTGTAGAACAAAATCTGCTTGCACACCAAGTTGAATCTCGGCAATACTTAATGACTTTTTAGAGTCAGTCTGTGCTACAGCAACAGTAGGACCTGGAGTCCGGTCAACTGCGGAGTATTTTGATTTCCCCCATAAGGCGGAATATTTGACGCTGGAAATCAAGGACACACTGGATGTTCCTTTTGTTCGTCTGTCAAAAAGTCCCAAAGGACGTCGTGCTTCTCCAAAGATGACAAGACCGTTTCCATCAAATCGGTGTCCTACATCCGAAGAAACATTGGCTCCACTGGCTGTTCCGATTGCACGGTAATTTTGGCTTACTGAAGCGTGACGGTAACCACCACCGAAGGTTGTCTGCCAACGCTCAAAATTTAATTCTTGGCTCATGTCCACATCAATCGTGTATAATTTCAGGTTACTTGTTGTAGTGATAAAGTCGCCTGCTTGACCACCGGCTCGCAGTCCTCCTGTCACTGTTTTTGTGGGAAGACCATTAAAGAAGATAAAATTATTGGGAGAAGTTGCCCCGTTACCAGAATTATCTTCGAGTTGAAACCAACGGACCTGTGCACTGAGTCCTTCATTATCAATGACTCCCAAATTAATTCGAGGAGCAGTTTGATAATTATATGGAAAGTCATTTGAGGTGGTAACCGTGGGCCCACCCGATTGGTCTTCTGTAAAAAATGCAGTATCTGTATCAAAACCAGGTTTAAGAAAGACCGCAGCAGCTCCGGCAACAATTCCCAAACGCTGGTAACTTGAGTCATCTAAATAAGGGTCTTCGATCCAGTCACCCTGGGTATATTCTTCAACCGGTCCATAGTATTCGCCATTATTGTAGTTGTCTTGCATAGCAATGGGAGACAGATCAGAAGTTCGTGGTGAGGAAGGCGCAAATGAAACCGCGTCAATGTTTGACTCGTACTCATCTGAGGCATTTGAAATTCTGAAGACTCCTTCAGAATCATTTGATGGTTCGACCGGAAAATCTGATTGAGAATAAAGTGCCTGTGATGAAAGGCAGCAGATTCCCGCAATTATCAAGCCAACGAATCCGTTCGTTCTCATAGCCTAATCTCTCCATTTCAGTTTAATCTGAATCTCTCGTAATTCATTTGACTGAAAGATGCTAATTAAAAACTAACCTCTTCAACAAAGCACGTTTTGTGATTTGAGCATGCCTTGTTCGTAGGTACAGCAATAAATGAGGGCTATCTAGATACCCCGCTGTCATAATTGATCGGCTCGTTATTGCCAAGAAGACCATTAAAAACGGTATATCTTGAAAAAACAGAACAATTTTCGATTTGAAAAGGTTCGAATGTATAGTTGATGGTCTCAGAATTCTCTTCTACTTTCGTTCATCTATTTAGTTTCTAAATTCTCTAAGATCATTCTACAAAATGAGTTGTGTGCGTCAAAAAAAACTAGAAATGCTGCCGCCAGAAAATGTTTCAATGTTAGTTTTACTTATGTCAATCGTCTGTACTGTGACAATTTCGAATTGAGAACAGGAGTGAGGGGCAAGATTCATTTCCTCTTTCGCTTTCAAGTGCTTGAATGATTCCCTGTTTTTGAGTCACGTGTATGATTGTTACAAGTGGAATCTAGTAGTTATATTTTGCCTATTTTGTGCAATTTTCTTTGACATCGGTTCAGAGTAGTTTTTAGCATCAGAGGCTGTGTTTCTGTATTTGCGCAGAAGCGGTTTGAAATGATTTGGTGGTCGAATGTTCTTGTTCTCGAACACCTCTTTGTTTCAAGCTTTATTAAATTGAATCTGAAATTCACAACTAACTATAGAACATATTGGCATTTGGATTTGTTGTAAAAGCGGGAGTGGGGTGTGAAATCTCTCTCAATTCGCAGTAGAATGCCAAATTAAAATTAGAGTTTATGGGAGACAGCAGATGTTACTGACATCTTGGGTTGAGTCGATGCGAGTTGCGTTCGAGAAAAGCCGCAAGGCAACCTTAAATCCTCGTCGCCGGCTTCAGCTTCGAAGTGTGCCTTCTTCAGCACGTCAGAAAATTCAGCGCAGGGTTGCAATCGAGCAATTAGAAGACAGAACACTTCTGACTTCGCTCATTATCAATCAGCTTACCCCTGGTCTGGGAGTGACGCTTGACAATTCAGTTTTGGATCCAGACGCAGACGGTGTCTCAAATTTTGACTCTATTATATTTGAAGATCTGACGATCGATGCCACGTCGGGAGCTGGTGTTTCCATCGATCTCGATAATCTTACATTCAGTGATCCTTTCACAATTCTGTTTGATAATGTTTCGATTTCTTCCAGCGCTGGCGTTGGGATCGATATCGAGCTTTCCAATCTTTTAGTTGATACGATTGCCGTTGATAGTTCGACCATTACGGGAGGCGTGGGTAACGCCTTTAATGTTGATCTGACAAATGTGATTCTCAATGAGTTTAATGTCATCGATTCTACTTTGTCGGGGCAGTTAGGGGCAGGCATCACAGCCGCTGTGAATGCTTCGACCATTGAAGAGACTTCGCTACGGCGCTCAACCATTGATGGTGTTGCTATCGATGTGACCAATGGATCGGTTCTGCGTCATACAACCATGGCCGACAATACCATCTCGGGTACATCCGGAAATGATGGTGTCAGCGTCAATATTATTGACTCTCTTGCAGAGGAATTGAGGCTTACCAATAACAACAGTATTCAAGGTGTTGCGATCAATGTTGATGATACCGCCGCTGGCGGTGCTGCTTTATTGACAGAGCTGTTCTTGCATAGCAATATCATTACCGGCAACACAGTCGGCGATGGTGTTCGGATTGATTTGAACAATGTTGATTTGTTTGCTTCGATTACTGAAAATTCGATTACTGCAAATTCTGGTAACGGGATTGTGTTCGATCAGACCGACGGAGACTTGAGTGGTGATATCTCTGATAACGTAATCGCGAATAATGCTGGTCACGGTATTTTCTTCACTCCTACTACGACTAATCCCGTTCCGACTGGTGATGGTGCACCAGGTGTCCCTCCTTTTGCTGGAGTACCTGGGCCTACTGACAAAATTGACTTTGCTGCCCCTCGCAACGAAGTTCAACTCATCACATTTGGTAGTATTCCCTCCGGTGGAACCTATTCCATTTCTTATACGGGTGGAAATGGGATTACTGAAACGACTGCGGGAATTCTTTCCACAGCAACCGCTGCTCAAGTAAAAGCGGCAATGGTTGCTGCCTTCAGTGAAATTGGTGTTGGCGATATTCTGATTAATGGAAACTTTCAGGATGGGTTTGAAATTGAATTTGTAAATGTCCTTAGTGGTATCAACGTGAATCCATTCACTGTTGATACGAGTGGATTTACTGGTCTGCCTGCGGGTGTCACCATCACTGCATCTACGGTTGGGAATCAGAGCGAAATTCAACATCTTGAAGTTTCAGATGCCTTTGGCAATCCGGTCATTCCTGCGTTCGGTATTTTTCAGCTTACGTTTTTTGGGCAAACAGTTGTCTTACCATTTAGTGACGCAGATCCAACGAATCCCAACGCAGCAAATAATATTGCTATTGAATTGAATCTCATTGCCAACTCTTTCGGTTTTTCTGGATCCCCTATTGATGTTGTTAGTACCGGAACTGGTTTTGATATTATTTTTCTTGACTCCGGAACATTACATGATTTCGATATCCCGCCAATCACAGTTGACGCTGCGGGATTACGGCTCTTTATAAATGTCGTTCAAGGTCCTCCAGAGGTCAATCCGAACAAGCCACGCTCGCAGACGATTCTCTTTCAGGATGTGTTTGGGAATAATATCACCCCAACCGGTGGCTCATTCAGGCTTACCTTTCAGGGGGAAACGACTGGTGACATTGCTGTAAATGCCGATCCTACGATTACTGCAGCAAATATTGATGCTGCTTTGCAGGCACTGCCCTCTGCAACGACCAGGACAGGTATCGAAGGTGATTTCTTAGTCAGTGGCGATTTCGCGACGGGCTTTGTTGTTGAATTCAATGAAATACAACATCTAGCTATTATCGGTTCCAATTTACCTACTTTTGGTAGTTTCCAACTGACATTCCTGGGACAATCAGTCACTTTACCTTTTGGGGCTGCGATTGCTAACGCTGCATCTGCAGCAACGATAGAGCTTGCCTTGAACCAAATAGCCAATAATTTGGGTTTTGGAGGAAATCCAGTTAGTGTTGTCGTCAATGGTAACGGATTTGATGTCATCTTTCTGGATTCTGGGACACTGGCCAATGTCAACATTCCTCAAATTACTACAGATGCTTCGGGGCTAAGATTTAATGTTGTGCTCACAGAGGTGACGCCTGGAAGTACAGGTACTAATGAGCAACAATTATTGCGATTTGTGGATTCTTCTGGGCTTGTTTTCCCATTTACTTTTGCTGCTAACGGTACAAATATTACCAACCCGCCTACGGGAGCTTCATTTACACTCACGTTTCAGGGGGAAACCACTGCAGGAATCATAATTGCTACGACTCCTGCTGCGATGATTACCAACATTAATAATGCATTAGAGGCTTTGCCATCGGCTATTACCGCAGACGATTTTGTTGTGACGGGTAACTTTACGGCCGGTTTTGTGATTACATTTATTGGGGATTTTGCTGGTCTTAATGTCCCGCTCTTACAAGCAAACATTTTTCCTGTAGATGTAGAACCTTCTACTGCACTTGGTAATTTTATTATCAGTACTGTGTTCCTCATGACGGGAGACGTGCTTTCTGGGCCACTTGAGCCTTTTGTGGACATACAGGCATCGACCACACAAGATGGGATTGGGGTTAACGAAGTTCAGACTATTTCTATTCCCAATAATCCTGGGGGAGGGACATTTACTCTTGATTTTCGAAATAGCACAACTGGCCCTGTGACTCTCCCCAACGATGCTACTGCAGCAGAAGTGCAGGCAGCATTAGAAAGCCTGGATGATATCAATGTTGGTGATGTATCAGTGACGGGCTCTGTAGCTACCGGTGGTTTTGATGTTGAATTCATTGGTACCTTCAGGGCTGAATCTCCCGTCGATCTTATTGTGATAGACGATACAGGACTTTTGATTGTTGTTCCTACAGTGACGACTGTTACCGAAGGGACGACTCAAAATGAAGTGCAGGAAGTAGTGATTAATGGGGCACCAACTGGTGGAACTTTCACTTTAACTTTTGATGGTGCTACGACTGGACTGATTGCCTTCAATGCAAGTGCTGCATCGATTATTGCTGCTTTAGAAGCTCTGAGCACAATAGCTGCCGGTGAAGTGATAGTTCGTGGCGATGCTATTAACGGATTTGAAGTTGAATTTGTCGGTTCATTTACCTTAGTCAATACCCCTCAGATTACCGCTGATGCAACCGGCTTAACGGGAGGGACGACTCCCTCCATTACGACAAAGACAACTTCTGTTGGCGGGTTTTTAAGAGGGATTCGAGGCAATACCATCACTGGCAACTCGGGGGCTGGTGTGGAAGTCGATCTGGCCATGTTTACTTCCTTTTATGGAGATATTGCCGGTAACACAATCAGCTCAAATAATACGCAGGGAATTAACCTGATCGCTGCCGATCCAACTATATTACATAGTGTCGATTTTAGCATATCCGTCGATGGAAATACGATGGATGATAACCGTGGTGCTGGTATTGCAGTTAGTATGCAAGACACAGCGACCGGTGATGTAAGCATAACCAACAACACCATTACGGGTTCCCGTAATGATAGCAACGTCTCAACTCCTTTCGCCGGGGATGCAATCTATATTGATTTGCTTGGGACTGATGTCAGCTTCGAAGCATTTAGTCAGTTACGGGATCTGACGATTGATGGCAACTTCATCGGAACCGATGCTGCTAACACTGCAGGTCAGGGGAATGCAGGACACGGTATTGGGGTTCATATCGAAGAATCTACGATTATTGACCGGACTCAAATTTCGAATAATGTCATTGCTAACAACTCAAACGATGGAGTGAATTTTCAACGTGAAGATGACGCACGCGTAGGACGGGCAATTGTTGATCCAATTGTCGGTGAAGAACGTGCTGTGATGATTTATAGTAATACTATTACCGGTAACAGTGATGGAATTGATATTCTGGCACAAAATGGTTCTTTAACAACGACTGATTTCGAAATTAAAGACAATATAATCTCCAGTAACATACGGGATGGTATCAGTCTACGTGCGGAAGCAGATGCGACGATTTTTGCTGATATTATCCATAACCAGATTACGTTGAATTCGCTAAACGGTATTGAATCAACAACACGGACTACAAGTTACTTTGGTACAGATCGTCGTGATGTAGCCGGAACCTGGATCCAAAACGATATCAGTAATAATATTCAACATGGAGTCCGAATTTCAGGACGAATTGGAAATCGCGTTGAGACTGTAAATGGATTTGCGATAAATCCACACTTTTTGTTCATTGGTTTGGATGGAGTCGATCCTGCAACAGGTATGAATCGTGGTAATGTGATTGAAGGGAACGGTCGCGACGGGATTCAAATCGCCGCACACCTTGATCGTGTGGAAGGTAATGTGAAAATTGCCAATAACTCGATTCTATCCAATGCAACCGGAGGTATCGAGTTATTAGGAGAAGGGCTTTCCTCATCAATCGACAACAACCTGATTGCATTTAATAACGGCAAAGGAGTTGATATTAACTCCAATGGCCAAACGGTATTCTTACGAGATAATATCATCACAGAAAATACAGCTGATGGATTGGAGTTTCTCAATGCGGTTCGAATAGCTCACAGTGAAGACAATATCACCACAAGCATTTTAATTGGTGGTGCAGTTTCGAGTTTAACTGCCATAGGAAACTTTATTGATAACAACGGTGGTCGCGGTGTCGATCTGCAAACAGAAGAACAGGCAAATTCAGATATCATTTTTGGTGATGGCACAGAAGAAGGGGCAAACCGAATTGTATCGAATGCCTTGGAAGGATTCTATGTTGTGACCACGGCTTCTCGTGGTCAGGATCAGGATGCCGATAGTACCGCTGCACTGGATGCGACGGGAAGTGTAACGACATCAAGTGCGGATATGGTTCTGCAAATGGATACTAACTTTATCCAAGACAATGGAGTTAACAGTAATTTTACAACAACAGGTTTGGTCTTGAGGATTGGTACTTCAGCTTCAAGTTTCAGCTTTACTAGCCAAACTCCTGGGTCGAGAGCCAGTGTGGGGGCTGAAGGTAGCAGTGACTTTGGCAACGGACGTTCGAATGTCTCAGTTACGAATAATGAATTTGAAGGTAACTTTGGTGAAGATTTTTATGTTGAATCTTTTGCGTCTACAGTTGACCCTCCAACAACGGCAAGTAACTGGGATATTGCTAATAACCCTCAATTTCGTGTGACAGGTGGCTACCGACGCGATCCATTAGCACGTTTGAATTTGGTGTTCGAGGGGAATACTGGTAATGGTTTGAATGTAGTCAATGTAGGTGCATTCTATGACAACTCAGAGACAGTATTTAAGTCACGTATTCGAAATGGAGCTCCAGCTCCGAACCCGGATGGTCCTTTCACTTCAGCCACGCGACGTCGTAACGCGCAGCGTGTTGCTTCCCGAACGAATTTGGCACCATTTTCTGCTCCTAATCTTGCTCCCATTGCAGTGGGGACAGTAGCGGATGCGTTCCTCTTATTTCCAGGAGGACCCATTAATATTACTACAACGACTGCGCATGGTTTGTTTAGCGGGTCCACCGTAGAAATTACAGACGTCTTTTCAGATGAACTTGGGTTCTTTACTACTGGTCTGAGTGCAGCAAATGGTGTATTTGTAATTGATGTGATCGATGCCTTTAACTTTACCTTAAGGAGTACTGAAGGCGCGGTAATCGGTAACGTGTTCCAAAACTTCGGAACTTGGTCGTTTAACGATACGGGGGCCTTCCTATATGATGGGATGGGTGTGAGCACATTCCGAATTGCTCAAGGGTTCGATGGTGTAGACAATTCGTTTGTTGGCAGTGGTGGTTTTCAGGAGGGGGATTCATTTTTAACTGAAGCGAATCGTCCGGGAACGATCTTTGGTGAACTTAACTTTGACTGGGATATCTGGACCCCTGATGACGATACCTTCTTGGCACCCGTCACCAGCACTTTCCTGACATCAGATATTTCTGTAGCAGTTCCTGATCCAACGACCGGTGCAATCACCGATCCATTGATCATTTCTTTCACAGAAGATGTGAATGGTGTCGATATCTCTGATTTCGTCTTGTTACGAGACAACGTCATTGTGGCTTTAAATGCTGGCATGCTGACACAGATTGATGCTCGAACATTTGAGTTAGATTTGAGTTCTGTTACTGGCATCGAAGGGGAATATGATCTACGTCTGGTTACAAATGGTTCTATTTCCGATGCAAAGTACGTCAATCCCTTTTCACCGTTGTTTGGCAATATTCCTTCCAATTTTCTGTCCTTTGGTGATGTAGAGAGATTTACTGTCGATACGACTGATCCTGTCGCGGATATTGTCGATGTCTCACCTGATCCTCGTAGTGATGCAGCCGGTGAAGTGGTTGTGAACTTTACTGAAGATGTGACTGGCGTTGATCTCAGTGACTTTACAATTAGTATCGATGGCGGACCTGCGGTTCTTTTATCAACAACACCTGCTACCTTGACACAAGTCACTGGTAGCCAGTTTGTGCTTGATCTCAGTAAAGTGACCAGCTTATCAGGTGACTATACTTTGAGCTTAAATGCTGCCGGGTCTTCCATCACCGACTTGGCCGGAAATGCGTTGGCTGCCGATGCAATTGATATGTGGGTTAATGATACTTTAGCTCCCATTGCACAATTTGAAAATGTGACAGATCCTGTCCCTTCTGGTACCGATCCGACTTTTACAATTGTATTGAATTTTTCCGAAAATGTAACAGGTTTGGCGCTTTCTGATCTCACGCTTGATGATGGAAGCGGTCCTGTTAACCTTTCAACGACGACTGCGACGATCAACCAAATTACTCCTGCTCGATACGAAATTGTTTTAGGAACTTTGGCTGATGCGAATGCGATCTATACTCTTACCTATAATGCTGGAGGATCTGCTGTCCAGGATGCTTCCGGTAACGATGTTGCTGGCTCAGCTTCTGAATCCTGGCAAAAAGGGGCAGAAGTCGTAGCGCCGACAGCGGGTATTCAAGATATTACCCCTGACCCTCGTCCCTCCGGGTCTTTTGTAGATATTGTGACGATCAATTTCTCAGAAGAGGTCACTGGCGTTGATATCACCGATTTTGAATTACTGTTTGATGACGGTAGTGGTCAAGTTAGTATTCCACTGGGAGCTTTTATCGTTATCCCACTGAATGCATCGACTTATCAGGTCGATCTCAGCTTAGTAACTGCTAATGATGGTGATTATACCCTAAATCTGTTAGCAGATGGATCAATACAGGATCTTGCTGGAAATACATTTACAACTCCTACTTCTGACAGTTGGCGCACTGGTGGTTCAGGTCCTGTAGCGACGATTGAAGACCTTCCCGATGTTCTGTTAACCGATGCCGGTGTCGTGACCGTCACGTTTAATCAGGCTGTGACTGGTGTTGATATTACTGATTTCCAATTGACACTCAATGGTCAGGATGTTTCATTGGTCGGATTGGTTGTGAATCCTATTAGCGGAACAGAATACTCTATCGATTTAAGTTCTGTCACGAATGTCTTTGGAAACTATGAGCTGACTCTGGTTGCTGCAGGATCAAATATTCGAAATATTTCAAGCGATCCTGTTTTGAATAATTCATCTGAAACCTGGGTGACCAGTTCGACTATCGATTTGGATGTTCCAGTACCCGTATTGACAGATGGGGTCGATGCAATTTCTGGCGATGGAGTAATTGGTGACGGTACAGCAGGAACGCAAACACTGCGTGCTGCGATCCAGGAAGCCAATGCACTGGCTGGTTCCAATGTGATTGAATTGGCCGCTGGGACCTATGTTTTAAGCATAGCAGGAATCGATGAAGATCAGTCGGCCACAGGTGACCTTGATATTCGTGATAATTTGACGATTCGCGGTCAGGGGGTTGGTGTTACTATTATTGATGCGGGAGCTTTAGACCGT